>JAIMAZ010000315.1 GCA_023511695.1 Ignavibacterium sp. | reverse complement strand
AACGGTAAGAGAAACCACAGATTTCACAGATTATCACTGATTCTTGAATCATTTGTTGAGCATATGATGACTAAAAATAGTGTCGCACCCGAAACTCAGCACCAATTTCATCTTCAACAACTTTTCTTGCTTTTTCGATTTCAACTTCATCAAAGTCAACAACTGTCATTACAACTTTTTGGACAAACTGTTTTGCCCTTTTTGCAAAATCGAGCATTTGATAAAAATGATTTTCCCCAACCTTCATCAAATCAGAATATTGCTTGGGATTGAAAGAATTGAAACTGATTGAAACAACATCAATAAGATTTTTCATTTCCGGTGTTATATCTTTTTTATTGATAATATTACCGTGACCATTTGTATTCAATCTTGTTTTACCACCATTCTGTTTTACATACTCAGCAACTTTTTTAACAACTTCCCAGCGAATCGTTGGTTCGCCGTAACCACAAAAAACGATTTCATCATATTGTTTCGGATCGCCTATTTCTTTTATATAAACTTCTGCCGGCGGCTCTTCAGATTTAGTCATTCCCAGATTATAACCTCGAAGAAACGGATCTTCTTTCCTTCTGCAGAAGACACAATCAGCATTGCAGCGATTAGTAACATTAATGTAAAGTGCATTGCTAAGTTTATATGTAAAACTTGTTTTCGGCTTGTTTCCTATTCCAAACATTCTGAAAGCATTTAATGAAGTGATTTTTGCAACTTCATCAGTGGTGATATTATGTACCTCGGCAATTTTATCAGCAACATATTTTACAAATGCCGGTTCATTTCTCTTTCCTCGATGAGGAACCGGAGTCATAAATGGTGAATCAGTTTCAAGTAGTAAATGATTTAAATCTATATGCTTTAATATGTTTCGAAGCTCTTCACTTTTTTTGTAAGTAATATTTCCTGTAAAAGAAATGAAATGACTCATCTTCATATATTCGATTGCATCATTAAGCGAAGCATTAAAACAATGGAACTGGGCTTTTAATCCCGTTGAGCAGTAAGATGAAATAATTTCCATCATATCTTCATCGGAATCACGATTATGAATTATCACTGGAAGTTCGAGTTTAAGAGCAAGGTCAAGCTGCGATTTGAATGCTTTTATCTGTTGAGTCTGGGGTGAAAAATCATAATAATAATCAAGACCAATTTCACCAATTGCAACAACTTTAGGATGCGCTGCAAGTTTTTCTATTTGCTGAAGAAGAGAATCGTCCCAGTTTTTTGTATCGTGAGGATGAATACCAACCGCAGCATAAATAAAATCGTATTTGTCGCAAAGTTTTAAGGTTTCTTCTGCAGTTTTTAAATCAGTTGCAGGAACTAAGATATAATCAACGCCATTTTCTTTAGCGCGCAAAATTACTTCATCAAGATCATCTTTAAAATTTTCGTAGAACAAATGAGCATGAGTGTCAACAAACATAAATCAAACAACCTCTCCGATAAGTAATGCGTGTTCTTTCATCTCATGAATAATCTGAAAAGCCAATCGCTCTTGTTTAGGTGAAACAATAACTACAAGACCAATTCCAAGATTAAAGACATTTCTCATCTCTTCAACATTAACATTTCCGGTGCGCATAATCAGTTTAAATATTGGAGGCATTTCCCAATTCCCCCAATGAATGTGAAGTGATAAACCTTCCGGAATTATTCGGTTGGTATTTCCTACAATACCTCCGCCGGTAATGTGCGAAAGTCCTTTAACTTCAACATTTTCTTTAAGTGTTCGGATAAGTTTAAGATAAGACTTATGAACTCTCAAAAGCTCTTCACCCAAAGTATGACCAAGTTCATCAAAATGCTGATCTAGTTTATATTTTTCTAAAAGAACTTTCCGGGCAAGCGAATAACCATTTGTATGAAGTCCGTTTGAAGTAACCCCGATTAGCAAATCACCTCTCTGTATTGATGAACCGTTAATGATTTTACTTTTATCAACGATGCCAACGATAGTGCCCGAAACATCATATTCTTCGCCGGAATAAAAACCTGGCATTTCGGCAGTTTCGCCACCAATCAAGGCACAACCATTTTCTTTACATGCAATTGAAAAACCTTCAATCACTTTAGCAGCTTTGTCGGGATTTAATTTTCCAGTTGCATAATAGTCAAGAAAGAAAAGCGGTTCGGCACCACATACAGCAATATCATTTACACAATGATTGACAAGGTCCTGACCAATAGTATCGTGTCTGTCCATCTCAAAAGCAATTTTTAATTTTGTTCCCACACCATCAACACTTGAAACAAGTACGGGATTTTTGTAATCAGTCAAATCAAGCTCGTAAAAACCACCAAAAAGTCCGATATCTGAAAGAACATTTTTATTAAAAGTGGACTTTGCGAATCTTTTTATCTTTTCAATCGTCTTATCGCCTGCAAGTATATCAACACCAGCTGATTTATAAGTTTCTGACAAATTTTTCTCCTGTTTTTTATTTGAAAAATTACAATTAAGGTCAGTTAATTACAAAGAAAATCGGTTTGGATTTGAGTAAACTGAGAGAATTTCTCCACAGAAATTTTTGCCATTTATTGATATATTTGCGCACCAAAATAAGAAACGCTTGTTATGAAAATAGTTCACGAAGAATTAAATGACAGAGAAAAACTTATACTTCGTTCAATCGTCCAGCAGTTTATTCTGACTGCTGCTCCGGTTGGATCACGATTTATCGCAAAAAAGTATGAAGTAGGTTTTTCTCCTGCTACTATCAGAAATGTTATGGCTGATCTGGAAGAATCCGGTTATATAGATCATCCTCACACTTCTGCCGGAAGAGTTCCGACTGATAAAGGTTATCGCTATTATGTTGATTCTCTGATGGAAGTTCAGAAGCTGAAAGAGGAAGAAAAAGATTTGATTGCTAAATCTCTCGAAACTCAGGCAGAAGAACCTGATGATTTACTAAAAGTGGCTTCAAAAATTTTAAGTACTGTAACTCATCAGATTGCTTGTGTGTCCTATCCTACACTTGATAAAGCAGTGTTAAATAAAATTCAGCTTGTTGAGCTTTCTTCTAACAGACTGCTAGTGATAGTTTCGGTAACATCTGGTTTAATTAAAACAATCACGCTCGAGATGGATTTTGAAGTAAATCCTTCAGCACTTGAATCCGTTGAATCCAAACTCAATGAAAAACTTGCAGGATTAACTTTTGAGGAAATCAGAACTACCTTTAAAGAAAGATTTGCTGATGTTGAATCCGAAGAGAAACCGATTATCAGATTATTTTTTGATTCAGCAGATAAAGTATTTACTGACATTAAGAAAGATGATAAGATTGTTGTAACCGGTGCAACCAATATCATTCAACAGCCAGAGTTTGAAAATCCTGAGAAGTTCCAGAGTGTTGTTGAATTGATTGAGAATAAGGATATTATCATACACATTCTCGAAAAACAACGAAGTGATTTTAAG
>JAIMAZ010000314.1 GCA_023511695.1 Ignavibacterium sp. | reverse complement strand
TAACCGGAACCACTGTCGGAGCGTTAAAAGCAAATTATTTTCACGCTATAAACAAATTGAAAGATTTATTAATGGATTATGAAAACAAAAAGTGAAATGTTAGAAACAATCATCAGATATTTTGATGGGGAAATGAGTTCAGAGGAAAAGGAAAAATTTATTTCTGAGCTTAAGTCTAATCCAGAGCTTAAAAAGCAATTCGATGAACTTCGCAAAGTTTATGAAATTACATCTGAAATGAAAAATCAGAAAGTGGAAGAGAATTATCTCGAAACAATAATTCCGAAATTCAGAGAAAGATTATCATCAAACAGAAATAAATTTATACTGAAGCCAGCTTTTGCAGTTAGCATTTTAATTGTTTTAATTGCAATTTCAACTTTATTATTCCTCCCAAAAGAGCAATCTATAACTGTAAGTAATTTATCGGAATTAACTGATGAAGAATTATTGCAGCAATTATCCACTGATTATCTGGAAATGATTGAACAGGATAAAATTGATTCGCTTTTGGTGGAGGAGATAAAAACAAATTCAAATAAAGTCGCTTCGTACATTTTTAACGGAGATGATATCAATAATCTGTATCAGAAAAATCTGATTACTTCGGAAGATGAAAACGAAATTTATCTTGCACTAATCGAAACAAAATTTTAATGAGAGGTTAAAATGAAAAATATATTTTTTGTCTTTTTGATATTCCTAATTATAACGCCTGCAATCGCACAGGAACGTCGTGATCGAAGAATGATGGATAACAAAATCGAGCAGCTTGAAAAAGTTAAATTGATTGAAGCTCTGAACTTAACAGAAGATCAATCAATCCGTTTTTTTGCCCGAAGAAACGAGCATAGAAAAGAAATTGAAAAACTTGAAATGCGTTCAGAGGAAATTTTAAGAGATTTAGAAAATCTTATAGAAGATTCAAACGATAGAAATGTTGCAGAACAGAAGCGTTTACTAAATGAATTTTTGGATATAAGAATTCAGATTGAAAACAAAAGAAAGCAATTTATTTTATCACTTAATGACATTCTATCCGTGGAGCAAGTAAGCAAACTGGTTGTGTTTGAAAAGAAATTCCGTGATGAAATCCGGAAAATTCTTATGAAGAGAAAGGGATTGCCGAAGTAACAAGAAAAAACTGAAAAATTACACTATCTCAATCTTGCATTTATTTGGAGAGACTTATATTTTTTCACACCAAATTTTTGCGGAAGTGGTGGAACTGGTAGACACACCATCTTGAGGGGGTGGCGCCGCGAGGCGTGCGGGTTCAAGTCCCGCCTTCCGCACTCCATTTAGTTTTTTTACTCTTAACTAACGATAGGTACTAATAATGATGCTTAATAAATTCTTTCAGCTGGTTTTAAGTGTTTCTTTAATTTTTGCGGCTGCTAACTTTGCTCAGGAAATGAAACCTGAAGCCGGTAAACTTTATAATGAAGGAAATTCTCTGCTTAAAGCAGGTAATTACAATGGTGCAGTTGACAAATACAATCAGGCACTTGCTATTGAAAAGGATTATAGAATTTACTATCAAAAAGGAGTTGCCTTAAAAAAAGCTGATAAACTTGATGAATCAAGAATTGCTTTTGAAGAATGCCTAAAACTTAGTCCAAATAACGAAGCAGCTTTGAATGCATTGGGCGGAACTTATTTTTCAATGGGAGATTATAATAAAGCAATTGAAACTTTTGAAAAAGTTCTCAGTGTATCTAAGAATAATTCTGTTAAGGATAAAGTTAAGAAGAATTTGTCTCTTGCCTACACAAAACTTGGCAGCCAGGCAATGAGTTCAGGCAATGCAAATAAAGCAGTTGAATATCTTAACAAAGCAGTTGAACTTGATAAATATGATGCAGCTTATCTTTTGTTAGCTCAGTTATATCAGGAATTAGGTCAATACGATAATTCAATCAAAGCTGCTGAAGATGCATTAAAGTATCGTTCGAAGATTAACAAAGGCGGAGCTTATTATTATATGGGACTTTCATACAAAGGGAAAGGTGATATGGCTAAAGCAAAAGAAATGTTCAATCAGGCAAAAGGTGATCCAAGCTACCGCGCAAATGCTGAGTATCAGCTCGGACTAATGAAATAAATTTTTGGTCTTTTGAAAAATTAATATCACTCTTTGATTTTGTCTTATTTGTTTCATTAACAGGGCAATTCAAAGAGTGATTTTTTTTGTTTGATTTTATGGTTGAGCTTAATTTCAAAAAAACAATTCTTATTATATGACTTCAATTGAAATTCTTGCACTTATCACTGCTTCGGCTGCTTCAGGAAAAAATAAATACTTTGATTCACTTATAAAGCTTTCGCTTCAAAAAAGAATTTCAAAAAAGAAAATTTATGAAGCATTGCTACAGAATTATTTGTTTTGCGGATTTCCTTCTGCTTTATACTATCTGAAAAGATTTCATCATTTGAGCAAATATAATCCGGAGAGTTACAAATTAAACCTTACCGGACTTAAAGATAAAGGAATTAAAACAAGTAAATTTATTTACGGCGAAAAACTTCCCAAATTGGTGTCGAATGTTAAAAAGTTTTCTCCTGAGTTGGCTGAATGGTTAATCACTGAAGGTTACGGAAAGGTTATAAGTCGTAAACATCTCTCAATAAAGGAAAGGGAAGCTTGTATCATTTCGGTTTTATCTGTCCAGATGTTTGAAGATCAGCTTGTTTCACATCTTTATGGGGGAATTAGAAATGGTTTGTCTGTAAAACAAATTTCCTCTCTTATCTCTAATCTCACTCTAATTAACTGCAATTATCAAAAGAATTTCGGATTGAAAGTTTTAGACAAAATAGTTCAAAAAAAGAATTTGATTTTCTGATTTCTCATATTTTGCATATTCTTGTATTAAACTTGTCACGGCCAACATTCTTAAAAAATTAAAATAGAAAGGTATCCCTTGCCTGATAGGTCTGATATAATATTTCAATACTGTCTATAGCGTATATGAAGCGTATATTAAGCGTATGTGGAGCGTATGTGAAAAATATTTAAATAGAGGTTTATAAGGATTTAGTAAGACTTTATTATAAAGACATTAAAAGAAAAATTTTGGTACTGAAGAATTTTTATCACAACTGGATCGAAAGAAATCATAGAGATTGGCAGAGTTAGTTTTGTTATAAAATTCACTTTGAAATCATTTTCAAGAAATTGTGGTATTTAATTATTGATCATTTATTGTATAATACTTCATTTAAGTTTTCACATCTGTCCAAAATAAATTTATTTATGCGGCTAAAGCCAGTTCCTGCTTTTATTTTTTTTGAGGCAGTATAACAAGTTAAAAATTGTCAGGCTAAGCTTGGAGGCTGTGTTGTAATTATGTAAAAGAACTCACCCTAAAGAAGTTGTCTCATAAGACACAATTTGTCATCCTGAGCTAGTCGAAGGATGACAGTATATTGTACAATCACACTTCGACATCCGTCAGCTGACGGATCAGTGT
>JAIMAZ010000032.1 GCA_023511695.1 Ignavibacterium sp. | reverse complement strand
ATAAACAGATTTTGATTTCTGGATTCACGATGTATTAAATATCTGTATGAATATCTGAAGAATTGAATAGAGATTAACACGAGGAAAAAATTTGTAACAAAAAATTCTATTGGCGTTTTAACAATACCAAAAGCAAAAGTTGAAGAGAAATTAGCTGGTTCTGATAATGGACCAGAAATTAATCTTGAAGGAATATCAAGCAGATAAATCAAAACCCGAACAATACTAAGATAAAGCACCCATAGAGTAAATTTAATTTTTAAAGATTGAAGATTCTTGTAATCAGTCTTCAATCCTAAGCCGATTAAAATTAAAGCTATGAATACAAGAATTGCCTGTATGTTAGCAGAAGTTTCCCGAATTGAGTTCAGTTCTGCAACAAGTGTTGGTTTATTAAAGGTTACAAGTCCAATTTTCTTTTCATTGTTATTTAACAATTCAAATGAAAATTTTTTACCATCTTTACTGGGAGAAGTAAATGGATTATAATCAATCGTACATTCGATTGAATATTTTTCACTGCATTTATCCGATAAATTAATGTTTTCGTAATAAGGATTTGTTAAAGTATATTTCAGCTCGATAGGATAACTTGCTGTGATATAAAAAATATCGGAGTCAATGTGAATTGTGTCAATCAATGACAGATAATATGCAAGCGGCTTTTCAAGAAAGTAAGTTTCACCAAGTGGTGCAGGCAGTGGAAATAATTCATTCTGATTAATTGTAACAGACTTACTCCAGGCAATCAGTTTACCATTTGGTGCAAAAATTTCAAGAGAATATTTATCGAAATTTTTATTGTTTAATATTTCTATAAATACTTTGTACGACTCTTCACTATTCGACAGATTCTTTAGCAGTTTCGATTTTATTTCAGAGACTATATTGATTAATTCTTTTTGCTCTTTATCAAAATCAGAAGTGATTGAAGATTGGAGATAATTAATTTTTTTTGTTAAAATATCAAACCAGTTATCCTTAGTAGATTCAATAAAATGATTTGTAATTATTCCGGAAACCGGAATTATGAGAAAAATAAAAAAGACGATAGAGAAATATTTTCTATCGCCTTTAAACTTTTTTCTAAGCCAATTAATCATCAGTTAATAGTTAGTTGAGTTATATACCATTTATCGCCAATCTTTTTCAAAGATATATAAACCTTTGCAGTACTTCTTTTTCCTTTGCTGTCAAAAGCAAATGTTCCTGTTGCATAAGGATTGGATTTATCTTTAGTAATCTGATTGAACTTAAATGCTGTTGCCTTATTTATGTTAAAGTAATCCTCAAGAATATAGTAAGCTTGATTTGGAGAGTAGTAACCATTTACACCATTTGATAAACTAAAATATGTCTGTGCGCCGAGATACTTGGAAATTCTGGAAACGTTTCCTTCTCTGATTGAAGACTCAATGTCTTCGAACACACTTGAAATTATCTGATTTGCATTCTTTGAATCAGACTTAGGAACAAGAGTTTCTTGCCCGAAGCTTATTTGATTCAGAATTAAAATAAAAAATATGATTAGTGATTTTTTCATAATTATAAAAAAATGAGTGAGCCAAAAATTTGTTTTAAATTTTGACTCACCCAAAAGTAATAATTTAGTTTCTATCTTTCCAGAGAAGATTTATTTAATTCTTTTCTTTGTCCACCTTTTACTGATGGTTTAAGCATTGGTTCGCCTTCAACTAATTGATAAGCCCAATCAAAAACTATTCTATCCGGAGTAATATTCTTTACTCTTATTTTAGCAAAATGGTTGTTCCAGGTCCATATTACATAAGTATGCCCAACTTTTGCAATCACATCTTTTGAAGGTGACCAGCCAGAACTTGGAGCAAAAGGAATATCATAAATATCATTTGTGTAACCCATATCCTGAATATCTGTATCATCCCAAACTACCAAATAGTAAGTACCCTGATAATTTTCAAAGAACACATCAGCGGATTGATCATCATAACGGACAACAGAGTACTTTGAGAATGAATAACCTGCGTTTGAAGGAAATCGTCTGTAATCAAAAATGGATTGGTTGAATCCTTCAGGTCTGGGAACAGCATAAACTACATCGTAACTTAAATCACTCTCATTGCCGTTATAATCGTAAGCAGTTACGGCATAATAATATTTTTCACCGTTGCTTGCACCAAAATCAATAAAAGAATTATTGGGTGTTGAACCAATAAGAGTGTATTTACCGCTGTATGAGTAGCTGTAATAAACATTGTAACCAGCAAGGTCGCTTTCACGATTATGATTCCATGAGATATCAACTCTTTCATCACCATTTAAAACCTGAATTCCTGTTGGAGGCGCTGGTGGAGTATAATCTTCATAATAAGTGTCATTTACATTACAGGATGTAAAGATGAATGTTGTAAGTAATAAAACGAAAATTAGAAATATTTTTTTCATGGCAGACCTCAAATAAAATTTCAATTGAGATATGCCAATTAAAGTGCCATAGAAATATTGGTTTAAAATGATCAAATAGAAGTCCTGGCCAGTTTGGTGTACTGAACTAAATACAATCAGTGAATAATTAATTATAAGTCACCTTAAGCAAATCTGTGAACCTTCGAGGTTTGGTTAAAATTTAGTTAAAATAAAAGAAAAATTCTTAATTATTTCAGAAAACCTCGAAGGTTTTTATCAAATGTGCGTAATATAACTTATAATTTTTCAGATAGATGTGAATTTACCGTCGAAAAACATTTTACAATTATTTATTACTCCGATTGCTTTTCCAGTTAAAAGTCGCTTATCGAAAGGAGTATTCCTAGATTTAGACAAGAATTTAGTTTTGTCCACAGTCCATACTAAATCTGGATCAAGAATAGTTAGCTCAGCTTTAAATCCTTTCTGAATTAAAGGAATGTTGATGTTCAAAACTTTTCTAGGATTTATTGCATACTTCAAGACAAGTTCTTCCAAAGACAATATTTTTTTGTGAAGAAGTTCTGTAAAAGCTAAACCGATTGAGGTTTCAAGTCCAATAATTCCATTGGGAGCATACTCAAATTCCATTTCTTTCTCTTCAATCGAATGAGGTGCGTGGTCTGAGGCAATACAATCAATAGTTCCATCTTTAAGACCTTCAATAATTGCATCAACATCTTTTCTTGTTCTTAGCGGAGGATTCATTTTAGTATTTGTGTCATAAGTTTTAACAGCATCATCGGTAAGTGTAAAATGATGAGGTGTTACTTCCGCAGTTATTCGAATACCTTTTTTCTTTGCTTCTCTTACCATATTTACTGCATTGGCTGAGCTTATGTGTGCGATGTGTACCTTTCCACCGGTATATTCAGCAAGAAGAATATCTCGCATTACAATCAAATCTTCAGCAACATTGGGAATCGCAGGTAAACCAAGCAAAGTTGAGTTAAAACTTTCATTCATTACACCGCCGGCAAGAGAATCGTCTTCGCAATGTTCAATTATTGGTAAATCAAACATAAGTGAATATTCCAAAGCTCTTTTTAATAGCGAAGCAGATTTAATTGCAACGCCATCATCTGAAAAAGCAACTGCGCCGGAATCTTTCAATTCTGCCATTGGTGAAAGCACCTCACCTTTTCTGCCTAATGAAGCGGCAGCAACAGGATAAACATCAACGAGATGATTTGCAGATTGCTTTTTAATAAACTCAACAACTTCTGCAGAATCAATTGCAGGTTCTGTATTTGGCATGCATGCTACAGCAGTAAATCCGCCATTAGCTGCAGCGTTACAACCAGTTTCCACTGTTTCTTCATCTTCTCTGCCTGGCTCACGAAGATGAACATGAATGTCAATAAATCCGGGTGTAATAATTTTTCCGGTTAAATCAATAACTTTAACATCACTTGAATCCTGCTGAAGATTTTTACCTACCTCAGCTATTATTCCGTTTTCAATTAAAATGTCAAGATTTTTTTCATTTAGATTTTGAACCGGATTTAGTACTCTGGTATTTTTTAAAAGTAATTTCATAACAACTCTTAGTTTAAAGTTCCTAATAAATACAATACTGCCATCCTTACAGCAACACCATTTGTTACTTGCTGCAGGATAATCTGATAAGGTCCATCAGCAACATCTGATGAAAGCTCAACACCTCTGTTAATTGGTCCCGGATGAAGTATGAGAATGTCTTTTTTATTCTTCTCTAATCTTTCAGAAGTTATTCCGAAGTATTTGATATATTCTCTTATAGAAGGGAAATATTCGCGGGCTTTTCTTTCTAACTGAATTCTCAGCACATTCAGAACATCATTTTCCTGAATTGCTTCATCAATGTTGTAAATAACATCTACACCAAGATCCTGAATGTATTTAGGAATCATTGTTGAAGGACCGCAAACAGAAACTTTGGCTCCCATTGTTTTCAATCCGAAAATATTGGAAAGAGCAACTCTGCTATGTGCAATGTCACCAACAATACAAACTTTTAGTCCTTCCAACCTTCCTATTTTTTCTCTTATTGAATACATATCCAGCAATGCCTGAGTTGGATGTTCGTGAATTCCATCACCTGCATTGATAATATTTGCATCGCAAAGTTTTGTTAGCATTAAAGGTGTTCCAGCCGCAGCGTGACGAATTACAACCATATCAACTTTCATTGCTTCAATATTTCTTACAGTGTCTTTCAAAGATTCACCTTTATTAACACTACTTGTTGATACAGCAAAATTTATTGCATCAGCTGAGAGTCTTTTTTCTGCGAGTTCAAAGGAAATTCTCGTTCTCGTAGAACTTTCGTAAAACAGGTTTACAATTGTTTTCCCTTGTAAAGTGGGAACTCTTTTTATGGGACGTTCGAGCACTTCACGAAATGTTATAGCTGTATCGAGAATAAGTTGAATATCTTCTTTTGGAACTCCTTGTAATCCTAGTAAATGTCTGCTTGATAGCGGCATAGTTTATCCAATTATTTTTTTTCTGCTTCAACTAAGTAGATAGCATCTTCGCCATCGTACTCTTCAACTTTTAATTTAATTTCTTCATTTAATGAAGTCGGAATGTTCTTACCCACATAGTCTGCCCTGATTGGTAATTCGCGATGACCTCTGTCAACTAAAATACAAAGTTGAATAGAGCTTGGTCTTCCGAAATCCATAAGTGCATTCAGTGCTGAGCGAACCGTTCTGCCAGTGTAAAGAACATCATCAACCAGAATTACATCCTTCTCATTTATATCAAAAGTGATGTCAGAAACAGAGACCTGAGGTTGTTTTAATCTTGTCCGGAAATCATCACGATAGAGAGTTACATCCAACACTCCGAGTGGAAGTTCAACACCATCAATATCTTTTATTTTCTGCTGCAATCTTTTTGCAAGAAACTCTCCACGCGTTCTCATCCCTATAAGGACAAGATTTTTCGAGCCTTTGTTTTTTTCAAGAATTTCATGAGCTATTCTTGTAAGGATTCTGTCCAATCCTTCTTTGTCAACCAGTTTTGCTTTAATGTTCATATAAAAAAAATCCTCATCGGAAAAATTTCCTCTGAGGTCCTTCTGTTTTTAATAAAATTTTTGTCTTCAATTTT
Organism: Ignavibacterium sp.; assembly: GCA_023511695.1. Lineage (GTDB taxonomy): Bacteria > Bacteroidota > Ignavibacteria > Ignavibacteriales > Ignavibacteriaceae > Ignavibacterium. Next base: position 10,518 of record JAIMAZ010000032.1, on the reverse strand, counting down.
TTCATCCTTATCCATCTCGCCGGATAGATTTAAAGGTTAATAATTTTTTTTTCTTTGTCAAACATAAATTAATTTGGATATAAAGTAAATAGAACAAACATGATTTCTTAAAATTTATTTTATTATACCTTATCTTTGCATTGTAAAAATAATTTCTTGCAGAAATCTAAAAAGCTGTTCATAATGTATTGAATTTGCATTCGGGGCGTGGCTCAGCCCGGTTAGAGCGCCTGGTTCGGGACCAGGAGGTCGGAGGTTCAAATCCTCTCGCCCCGACTAACTAATTTTTTAATGGAGTTTTATGGCACAAAATCATTCATTTGACATTGTTTCTGAAATTGACCTGCAGGAAGTAGATAATGCTGTCAATCAGGCACTTAAAGAAATTCATCAACGTTATGATTTAAAGGATTCGAACACGACAATTGAGCTGAATAAAAAGGACAAACTTCTTACAATTAACACAAAAGACGATTACTCGCTTAAACAAAGCATTGATATTCTTCACACAAAATTTATAAGAAGAGGAATTTCAATTAAGGCGTTAAAGCTTAACGAACCTGAACAAGCTGCAGGCGGAAGGTTGAAACAAATAATTAATCTTCAATCTGGCATTTCTAAAGACAATGCAAAAAAAATTGTTAAGCTGATTAAAGACTCGAAGTTGAAGGTTAATGCTCAGATTCAGGATGAGCAAGTGAGAGTTACAGGGCCTAAGATTGATGATCTTCAGGCAGTGATTAAGATGATAAAGGAAGCCGATCTCGATTTTCCTACGCAGTTTGTTAATATGAAATAACTCAGCCAAGATAGGCAATCCGCAGTTTTTCCTGATCAAGCACTTCTGCTATCCGGAACTCATCTTCCGAAATTTTTTCAACATCACCGAAGTAAGTGTTTTCAACACCATCTTTCTGCATTTCGGATTTTGCTGTCTGAGAAGAAAGTAGCGCGAGTTTTTTAACAATCAGATTGGTATGATCATTCTCATCAATTATGCCTTCAACAACATAAGGTCCCATTGATGAAGTAAGCTCGGCATATTGCATATAAACTTTAGGAAAGATTACTGCTTCGAATGTTCCTGTTAAATCTTCGAGCGAAAGGAACTTCATGATCTCGCCTCTTTTTGTTTTAATTCTTTTCGAAGTCATATACCATCCAATCATTTTAACATACCTTCCTTTTTTCTGCGGCATCTGAGCAGCTTTAGTTACTGATTTATCATCAATAAAATTTTTGTAAAAGTGCAAAGGATGTCGTGTAACCATGTAACCAAAAGTTTCATATTCCTGCTTACAGATTTCTTCAAGAGAAAAATTCTGTTGGGTATCAATTTCATTTTCAAGAGCAAAGGATTCACTGATAAAAAGATCGTTGTAACTTTCCTGAAGAAGTTTTCTCTTGTTTATATAAATATCCAGCAAACGAAGTAAAGCCGGTCGTGTTTTTTTCAAACATCCCATTGCACCGCATTTAATCAGAATTGATGACTCTTCAAATCCGGTTTTTGTTCTTACCAGAAAATCAGCAAGTGATTTGTATTCACCGTGTTTATTTCTTTCATCAACAATTTTATGAATTGTGTTTGAAGAAAGATTTTTAACAGCCATAAGTCCTATACGGATTTCATTTCCGCTGCCGGTGTATTCATACATACTGTGATTGATTGAAGGCAGCTTCACTTTTATTCCGCAACGAACAGCTTCCCACACATAAACTGCAGGAGAATAAAATCCTCCGCCATTGCTCAAAACAGCTGCCAGAAATTCGGCAGGATAATGTGCCTTAAGAAAAGCAACCTGATAAGAAAGCAATGCAAATGATGCGCTGTGAGCTTTGCAAAATGAGTAACCTGCAAAAGATTCAATCTGTCGCCATAATTCTTTTGTCTGATAGTAATCGTATCCTTTTCGTTTGCAGCTGATAAAAAATTTATCTTTTATTTTTTCCATTGCTAAATGCGAACGCATTTTACCACTCATTGCCCGGCGAAGCAAATCAGCTTCTTCAAGACCTAATCCTGCAATCTGATGTGCAACTTTTATTACATCTTCCTGATAAATCATTATACCATAAGTTTCAGACAGCAGATTTCCCATTTCAGCAATAAAATATTTCCGGCGCGAAGGATCTTTATGACGCGCGATAAACTCCTGCATCATTCCGCTTTCGGCAACACCGGGACGTATGATAGAACTTGCTGCTGTAAGTAATTCAAAAGTGTGAACATCAAGACGCTTAAGAAGTGAACGCATTCCGGGCGATTCAATATAAAAGCATCCGATAGTTTTTCCTGTTCTTATCAAATCATTTGTTGGTTTGTCATTAAATAACATTTCAAAGTCATAAATATCAAAGTCAACTCCATCTGTGTTTCTTGGAATGGGCGGATATATTGTTCGGACATTCAATCCGCTGCGCCATTCTTTAGGCGGTTTATATGTAAAAAAATTTGATTTGTTCATTTTAAATAAAATAGTGTTCACTTGCACACTATTTAATATTTTTTCAACTAAAAGGCAAGTGAACAGAAAAGTAGCGGGACGAAATTTAGGCGACTAAAAGAATTGATTTTTAAAGAGTTTATTAGCTAATTAACAGTAGAAATTTTTGGTGATTTATGCAAACCGACGATGTTTTAGAATGGATTTGTCAGTATTGCGGAGTTGATAATTCTGTATGGGTTGATTTGACGATTGAGGGCAAACAGGATTTTGTTGAGGATTGCAGAATATGCTGCCGTCCGAACAGAATAATTGTTGTTCGCGATTACGATGGCAATGTAATAATTGAAGCAAGACCTATTGACGAATAGGTAATAAGTAAAAAACTCCGCAAGAAGTTTCACTTTAGAAAAATCAGATAGATAATACTACCTATTACTAATACTGTGTAAACTATCGAAAGATAGATTATGATCTTCTGCTTTTTAAGAACAATTTCATGAAGCTGTTGACTATGTTTATCATAACTCTCTTTACTGATTGGCGACAATTCTTCCGTTAATGAGAGAGCATTTCTCTCAAATGAATTTCTAACTTTACCTTTATGCTCTCTCATCCGAAAATTAATCCATAATCATTCTCAGGAAAGAAGAGCTTTCATCGTCATCATCAGAATCATCTTTTCTTTCAGCTTTTTGTTTTGACCATGAATATCTTGATGCGTCAATTGAAAATCCACTTGGAGTTTCTTTAACTTCTTCCTCATCATCATCTAATTGTGCTTTCGGAGAATTAACTCTTAAAATGGTTGGTGTATCTAAATCTGATTTATCGATATTATCAGCATCAAAAATTGAAGGCATAAAACCGCTTCTGAAATTATCCGAAAGACTTCCCTTCTTTTTAACTGCACTTGTTGAAGACTTAGTTGCTGAGAACGATTTGGCAGAATTAAATCCGGTTGCAATAACTGTGTATGAAATGTAATCATTCATTTCTTCCTTTTTAACAACACCAAAGATTACATTAGCTTCTTCACCGGCTGCTTCGAAGATTACATTGTTACCTTCATTAATTTCCTGCATTGTCATATTACTTGAACCGGTAACATTCACAAGAACGCTCTTTGCACCTTTTATGCTAACACCTTCAAGTAATGGACTTGAAATAGCTTTCTGTGCAGCTTCAATTGCGCGATTTTCACCGCTTGCGATTCCGCATCCCATCAGTGCTTCGCCACTTTGATTCATTACTGCACGAACATCAGCAAAGTCAACATTTATTAATCCTTCAATTGTAATTATATCTGCAATGCCGCGAGTTGCCTCATAAAGCACCTCATTCGGTTTGTCGAAAGCAGCAAATGCGTTTGTATTTTTATCAAGTATTGTAAGGAGTCTTTCATTTGGGATCACAATAAGTGAATCGACATGTTGTCTTAATTCCTGAATACCTTTTTCAGCATTCATCATTCTAAGTTTACCTTCCCAACGGAAAGGTTTAGTAACAATACCTACCACAAGCGCGCCGATACTTTTTGCGATTGATGCAATAACCGGTGCTCCACCTGTACCAGTTCCGCCGCCCATTCCTGCGGTAATAAATACCATATCGCTGCCGCTCAGCACTTCAGCGATTAATTCGCGATCTTCTTCAACAGCTTTTCTACCGATATTGGGATCAGCGCCGGCACCAAGTCCGCGGGTTATAGTTGTTCCGCATTGAACTTTATGTGTAGCACTACTGCTAGCTAATACTTGCGCATCAGTGTTAACTGCAATGTATTCAACACCGGTTAAACCTCTTGCAATCATACTTTCAATTGCATTACAACCGCCTCCGCCAACACCGACAACTTTCAGTACGGCAGACATTGGTTTTTCTCTATCGATAGTTGCAAAGCGCGCCATAAGGCCCTCCTACTATAGTTTTATAATTCGTTAAAAAATTCCTGAACTTTTTTGAATAACTGTCTGAATTTGTTTTCAGACTTCTGTAAATTCTTTTTAATTAAAATCTGATACTCACTCGATTTACCACCTGGAATTCCTTTTATCAATCCTGCAACTGTTGCGAACTCCGGACTTTCAATTTCATTTGATAATCCTTCGCCTAAATCTTGAGGAACTCCAATCCTTGTTGGCAATCCGAAAACCTCTTCTGCTAATTCCGGGCATCCTCTCAACAATGAACCACCACCAGTAAGTACAATTCCTGCTTTTATTTTTGATTTAAAGCCGGCTGCTCTTATTTCGTTATCAACTAAAGTGAACAATTCTCTCATTCTTAATGAAATTATTTGAGTTAGTAAGCTTATAGGAATTTTAGTATTTCCTCTTGCACCAACTCCACGAATAAGAATATCTTCATCCTTAATTATTGCAGCTTCAGTTGCATAGCCATATTCTCTTTTGAGTCTTTCAGCTTCTTCTGTAATAACTCCGAGAGATTCCCGGATATCATTTGTAACCTGATTGCCTGCAACACCAATAACTCTTGTATGCTTGATTGATTTCTTATGATAAATTGCAATGTCTGTTGTGCCACCACCAATATCCAAAAGAGCAACACCAAGATCTTTTTCACTTTCATCAAGCACAGAAGCACTTGAAGCAATAGGTTGAAGAATATAATCCTGAACCTGATATCCAGCCCGTTCAACTGATTTTTTAATGTTTTCAATTGCAGCAATTGATGCAAGAACTACGTGACTGCTTGCTTCAAGTCTTGAACCTGACATTCCGATAGGATTTTCAATTCCGCCTTGATGATCAACTGAGAATTCTTCAGGGATGATATGTAGAATTTGTCTATCACTTGGAATTCTGATTGTTCTCACATCAGCTTCAAGACGATCAAGATCTTCTTTTGTAATTTCTTTTTCTTCACGATTGATGGTAACATAATTTCTGTGTCTTATGCTTGTAATATGTTCGCCGGCAACTCCAACATTAATAGTTTTAATTTCTATTCCCGCACGGTTTGATGCCTGAGACATTGCAGCTTTAATTGCTTCTGCAGTTTTACCAATGTTTGCAACTAAACCTTTATGCAATCCTTCAGAAGGTGCAACACCAAATCCGAGAATATCAATTTTATTCTTCTCAGGAATTTTTTCTGCTATTACTGCACAGACCTTTGTAGTTCCTAAATCCAATCCTGCTATAATTTCTTTTTTCATTAGATTAAACCTGATCCTGTTTTTTTACCAATAAATGCTTCATTTGAAAATCTTAAATCTATATAGGATGTATTTTCGCCAACTAACTCCAGAGCTTTCGTTTTATCCCACATTATGCTCAGATAAATCATTTTCTTAATTTCATTTCCTCTTCCAAAAATTACAGGATAATTCATTCCGCTGAATGTTAATACAACATCTCCGCCGTATTTCAGATTGATTTCTGCGAGCCGTTTTGAAATATCCTGATCAGTAATTCTTGCTGCATCAATAATTTTGAATGCCTGAACAATATCAGTGCTCTTGTTTGCAATTCCAGGAATAATTTTATCCGGAATTTTTGCATTACTGATTAAAGGAATTTCATTATAGCTGGTGAACTCAAGTATTTTAATAAATTCAAAATCGGATGTAATGAAATACGGTTCGCTGTTGTGAATGATTACAGCGTAAATTTCTTTCTCTTTAATATTGATATCAACATTTCCTCTTCCATCTGATTTAACTTCTGCTTTGAAGATGTAAGGATGTTTCTCAATTCTGTTTTTAATTCCGTTAAGAGATAAATCAGAGTATTCATCAGTCTGATTTAAATCTGCAAACTTCAGATAATGCTCTTTAGTCAAGAGCGAATTTCCGTGTAATGTAATCATTTTTATTTCTTCTTTCCCTTTTTTGTTGTACAAAAAAAGAGCTAAGTACAGAATTACTATCAGTATTAAAGAGAAAACAGTCAGTCCCGCAAAATTTCCAAATTCACTTTTCATTTTTTATTCAACATTTCAACGAATTGTTCACCAAATTTCCAGATGTCACCAGCACCCATTGTAACGATTATATCACCTTCTTTTTTTATATCATTCAGAAAAGCCGGAATATTTTTTTTATCAGCTATGTAATGAACATTTTTATGTCCAAATTTTCTCGTTGCTTCAGCAATCAGTTCACCAGTTACACCAGGAATAGGTTCTTCACGAGCCGGATAAACATCAGTGCAAACAAAAACATCAGAGTTAAGGAATGATCTTCCAAACTCCTGATAAAAATCTCTTGTTCTTGAATACAAGTGAGGTTGAAAAACTGCGACTAATCTTCTGTCCCAACCTGCTCTTATTGCTTTTAATGTTGCAGAAGTTTCTGTCGGATGATGTGCATAATCATCAACAACAAGAATTTCCTTGTTATACTTCACTTCAAACCTTCTGTAAACTCCTGTGAATGATTCAAGAGCTTTTTTAATAATACTGAAATCAATTCCCAGTTCAGTTCCGATAATAACAGCAACTAAAGAATTTTTAACATTATGTTCACCCGGAACTTTCAGAGTAATCTCACCGAGGTCTTTTCCGAAATATTTGACTGAGTAGCTTGTAAGAAATTGATCCTGAGTAATATCAATTGCTCTTACATCTGCTTGTGCTGTAGTTCCGTAAGTAATTATTTTTTTATTTATCTGCGGAATAATATCCTGCAATGCTGGTTCATCAAGACAAAGAACTACAAATCCATAAAAAGGAACTTTGCTTGCAAACTCCACGAAAGCAGATTTTATATCATCAAGATCTTTATAAGTTTCGAGATGATCGCTTTCCAAAGTTGTAAGTGCAGCAATGGTCGGAGTAAGTTTCAGAAAAGATCTGTCGAATTCATCAGCTTCAACTACGATGAAATCACCATTACCAAGCCGTGCATTGGTTCCTCCTAAACTGCTAAGCTTTCCACCTACAATAATTGTAGGATCAATTCCGCCTTCGGTTAAAGTTAACCCCACCATAGAAGTTGTAGTTGTCTTGCCGTGAGTTCCTGCAATTCCAATTCCGTATTTCATCCTCATAGTTTCAGCAAGCATTTCAGATCTTTTAATTACAGGAATTTTTCTCTTTATGGCTGCTTTAACTTCGGGATTGTCAGGTGTAACTGCAGATGAATAAACAAGCACATCAACATCTTTAAGATTATCTGCTGAATGTCCTTCATAAACTTTTATTCCAAGTTTTTCCAATCTATCTGTAACTTCAGAAAGAGATTTATCAGAACCGGAGATATCGAATCCCTGATTCCAGAGAATTTCAGCAATGCCGCTCATTCCTATTCCACCGATTCCAACAAAATGAACTTTTTTGATATTCTTAAACATTATTTTTTAATTCATTTTTTAATTGAGAAAATCTTTTTATCAACTCATCATCGTTTTCATAATCAGATAGTCTGATGATGATTGGTCTGATTCTGTTTTTTAATTTCAACCTTACCAATTTTAAACCAGGAAATCTTCTTTCAACACGTCGTGAAATTTTTATTTCAACTATCTGATCTTTTCTTATCACTTTCGATTTGAATCTGTCACCGAAAGCAATTCCTTCATTATTAAACTCGATATAACGATTTCGATAAATGTTGTACAACAATGCAACAACTGAAATGATAACAATTATTCCAAAGAAGTATATTATCGGATCTTTGGTAATTACTGTGTAATAACCTTCAACAAATTGACCTCGAATAATCAGATAAAGAGCAAATGCAACAAAATAAATTATCGTTGATTGATAATAGAACGAAACATTATATCTAAAGACACTTTTATTTTTTAATTGTTCTTCTGTCATACTGTTTGAGCATATTTAATTGCACTCAGAGCAATTTGTTTTGCCGCATCCGGCTTGGCTAAACTTTTTGCATTAACAGAAATTTCCCGCAACTTATTCGAATCGTTAATAAGTGATAAAATAGTTTCTAACAGTTTTGAATTTAATTCATCATCCTTAATCAGAACTGCAGCGTTATTATCAGCCAAAGCTTTTGCATTGTGATACTGATGATTTTCTGCAACATTGGGTGAAGGAATTAATATTGCAGGTAATCCTAATACCGTTAACTCAGCAATTGTTGTAGCACCAGCCCTCGCAACAAGAAGATCGCAAGCTGAGTAAGCTTTATTCATATCCTCAACGAAGTCAAAAATTTTAACAGCTGCAAAATTAAGATTTTTATATCGTTCGTAATAATTTTTTCCTGTTTGCCAGATCAATTGCAAGTTATTTTCAATTATAGTATTCAAACTCTTTTCAACTGCATTATTAATTGATGATGCACCGAGACTTCCTCCAAGCACTAAAATTGTTTTTTTATTTTCATCAAGCCCAAAATATTTTTTTGCTTCAGCTTTATCAGTTGTTCCAAGATTTTCTCTAATAGGATTTCCGGTAACTTTAAGAATGTTGTGTCTTCTTAAATATTTTTTGGAAGCATCAAAACTCAAATGAACTTCGTCAGCATATCTTTCAAGCAAGCGGGTTGTAATGCCGGGATAACTATTTGATTCCATCAAGATTATCTTCGCACCCATAACTGATGCAGCCCAGATTGATGGTCCCGCAACATATCCACCTGTTCCTATTGCGACTTTAGGTTTAAACTTCATTAATATCAATAATGACTGAAGCATTGAAACTACAAGTCTTAATGGAAATAAAATGTTTGACAAATTAAATTTTCTTGCGAAACCTTTTATCCAGATTGATTTGAATTTATAACCAAGTTTTGGAATAACTCTTCCTTCAATTCTGTCTTTAGTTCCAACAAACAAAATTTCGGACTCAGGTTTTAACTTTTTAATTTCATCAGCAACTGCAACAGCTGGATACAAATGACCACCAGTTCCTCCGGCAGCAAAAAGAAAACGATATGTTGTGTTGCTGTTACTCAAGCTTTTTGCTCCGCAAGATTATTTTCATCAAGTACAACTGTAGTCTGTTTTGATTTTTTAGCATTCAGAACAGAAATGTTAATAAGAATTCCAATTCCCATACTCAGAAAAATTATTGAGGTTCCACCGTAACTAATAAACGGCAGTGGTAAACCTGTTGTTGGAAATGTTCCTGTTGCAACTGCAATATTGACAAAAGCATAAATAGCAATCGAGAAAGTAATTCCAAAAGCAAGTAACTGACCGAATTTATCCTGCGCTTTTTTAGCTATTAAAATTCCGGAGATGAAAAGAACGAGATAGAAAAAGATCACCATTACTGAACCGATAAAACCTAACTGCTCGCCAAGAATAGCAAAAATGAAATCACCATAAGCTTCGGGTAGAAATAAATTATTTTGCTGACTGTTACCGATTCCAACCCCAAACAATCCACCGCTGCCAAGACTTACCAAAGCTTGTTTAACCTGAAGATTCATATCGCCGCCGTTTATAACTGAGTTGACGAATGATAAAATTCTTTGTCTTGAATGTGAGAATATCATTGCAATTGCACCACCAGATAGAACCATAGCTAAAGAGGATAAAAAGATGTGTTTGAATTTTACTCCTCCGACAAACATTATGGTTAATGCAATTGTAATGATCAAAAGACCGTTGCTGATATTTGGTTGTATTAAAATTAATCCTGAAGTAATCATTACCCAGATGAACATTGGCATAAAAGCATTATTAAAATCATCAAGATAGTCTGATTTTCTTTCAAGCATTGCTGCGAGATGTATTATTAGAATAAGTTTAGCTATATCAGCCGGTTGAAAGGTAATTCCTCCAATGCTGAGCCATCTTCCGGCTCCTTTAATTTCAGGTGCGAATATCAGAGTAAAAACTAACAGTACAACAGAAATCAGTATCATCGGTTTACTTATTGATTTATATATTTCATATGGAATAAAACTGAAAACAATCAATACAGCAAATGCAATCAGAACTCTGATTAAATGCGAATTAAATAAATACAAACTATCGGAAAATTTTATAGCACTTATTGTGCTGCTTGCTGTTAACACTATAACTAATCCAGTACAAATTAGTATTAAGGTATCAAAGAAAACTGTAAATGCTAACTTTTTCATATTTTGTTTACAATCTCCTTAAAAACTCTACCACGATGTTCGTAG
>JAIMAZ010000313.1 GCA_023511695.1 Ignavibacterium sp. | reverse complement strand
TGTTCTTACATAATCGAGATTGTATTCCAGATTGAAATTTGTTCCATCTGAAAATTTAATAAGATTGTTAAATCTGTCTGAAGTAAATGAATCACCTTTTTTAAGAAAACCTGCTGTTGAGTTTATTCTGAGTTCATCAATCGGAATTAATGTTAATCCAATTTCTCTGAGACTTTCATTTTCTTTTTCACTTGCAGCAGTTGTATTGTAGTATCTGTTAAACTCAACTTCATTAAATCTATCGAATGAAGTAAATCTTTTTTCGATAAATCTTTCACGATAACTTAATCCGGCTTTACCAAGTTTAACATTTCCAATTTGAATTGAACTTGGTTTCAACCGCATTGAAAAATTTGCTGCGTAACCAAAATTATCATTTTCATCAAGAGCAGAAAATCTGTTTTTATCCCAAATACTTCCAGCGTAATCAAAATTTATATCCATATTTTCGAGTACATTTGCTGTAAGTGTGATTGCGCCTAACTGTTTCAATTGCGGAATTGGCAGAAATATGATTGGTAAATAACCGCCATTACCAATTCCAACAAATCTGTAAACACCCAAACTTTCTCTTACATAATCTCCATTACCTTCACCAACATAACTGAATGAAACATTAAAGATTGATGATGAATCTCCTGGATTATAAACATAGTATGAAAAGATATTTCCATTGATAAGAGTATCAACTTTTGAATAAATGCCTCTTACTATTCCAAGTGAATCCGGTTCAGCAAGACGAACGCCGGATTTAACAGCTTTGTTTCTGTCATCACCGGCTTGTGCGAGAATTTCTTTATCAGATTCGGAAAGAGAAATATCAATCGGTGAATCCTGATTATCACCTTCTCTCAAATATTCAAAGCCAAATTTTAATTTATTGTTGAATAAGGATGATATTACTCCGGTGCCGAAAAAATTTCGTGAATACTGACGATCTGTATATTCAAAGTCAACACTTATTCTGCTTGCTGAAGTTACTAATCGGTTTGGAGTAAATGTTATGGTTGCATTGGAATATTCAATCGTGTAATCATTGTTTTCCCCGCGTTTCATTTCAACACCATCAAGAAAAACTTTTTCTGTTCCTGCAATTATGATTATATCTCTTTCATTATTAACTCCATTCAATCTGTAAGGACCTTGAACACCATCCTGACCATTAAAATTGTTTGTGTTGAATTTTCCTCTTGAACTAGCAATTGAAATAAAAGCAGAAGTGTTTTCATAATTGAACTCGCCCATAAGACCCTGAAGTTTTCTATCGATAATTCCAAACTCGCCAAATCGCTGCTGAAGTTGATAATCGCCAAATGTGCCGATAGCATTTGGATGTTTAACCTGAATAAAAACTTTATCTAGTTCTTCCAATCGTTCTGTGTTACCTTCAGGTTGAATCGGAGTGTTCTCATCAGTCAAAGCTGCAACAATTTCAATTTCATCAGAAAGTTTTCCGGAAAGTTGCAATCTCAAACCGCTATTAAGTGAAAAATCTTTTGTGGTTCCTACTGTAAATCCTCTTACTATTGTTCCGCTTTTTTGAATTCCCGTTCCGAAAATGCTTTCTGTTGAAAATGGACTTACTTCAGTTCTGACGATTTGTAAAGTATCTCCTGTTTGCTCATCAAATTTTGCAACTAAAGAACGGCGTTTATATTCTTTTTTCAATCCGATGTTGTAAGAAAGATAAGTAACTACTAATGTATCAAAAATTGAATAAGATAATGTATCCGAAAGTCTGAAATAACCATCATCAAAAAAAAACTGATACTCATTTTTTTCAAGTACTCTGTCTTTCAATAAAATAGTTTCAGTATTTGGAATAATGGAAACCTGAGAAATGAAATATTTATTTTCAAAATTTATCCGCAAAGTATCAGTTGCAAGAAAAGTGTTTTTACTAATCTGAGGATGAATTTCAGAAAAGAATAATAACGATAGAATAAATATTGTGAGAGAAAAATTTCTTCTGTTCAAAACAAGATTATTTTTTATTTCAAACTAAGTTAAGAAGAAATTTCCAATCAAGTCTAATTATTTGGATTTACTATTTTCCAACAATCAATCTTGTACCATGTTTCTTGGTAATGTAATACCAAATCCATTCAATCATTACACGAAAACGATTTCTGAAACCAATCAGGAAAAAAATATGCACTAAAGACCATGCCAGCCATGCAAGTAAACCGGTAAGTTTAAATCCTTTAATTTCTGCAACAGCTTTAGCTTTACCAATTGTAGCCATTGTTCCTTTATCAATGTATTTGAAGATTGGTCTTTTGTCAAAAGGAATTTCGTTCTTAATGATTTCTGATACAAATTTTCCTTGTTGAATTGCAACCTGAGCAACTCCCGGTAATACATTACCATTTTCATCTTCAAAATGTGCAGCATCACCAATGACAAAAATCTCCGGATGATTTGGTAACGAACAATCTTTATTGACAATTACTCTACCAGCTCTGTCAAGTTCAGCTTCTAAACTATTAAGTAATTGCGAAGCCTGATTTCCTGCAGCCCAGATAATTGTTTTTGAAGGAATGAAACCATTGTTTGTAAATACTCCATCTTCACTAACATTTTCAACTTTAGTCTGGAGTTTAACTTCAACTCCCATTTGTTCAAGGTCTTCTTTAGCTTGTTCAGATAATTTTTTATCAAACGATGGAAGAATTCTGTCAGCAGCTTCGATTAAAATTACTTTAGTGTCTTCTGGTTTAAAGTTTTTATAATCTTTAATCATATTTTCTTTGGCAATTTCTGCAATTGCGCCAGCAAGTTCTACTCCTGTAGGACCTCCACCAACAATTACAAATGTGAGATATTTTTTCATCAGATTTTTATCATTTTCTTTTTCAGCCAGTTCAAGAGCTTCAATTATTTTTTCTCTGATGACTAAAGCATCAGTTAAGGTTTTTAATCCAGGTGCAATTTGTTCCCAATCGTTTTTTCCGAAATAAGAATGGTGGGCACCAACTGCAACAACCAGATAATCGAATTGTAAAATTGAATTTGAATTCTTCAGCATTACAGAACGATTTATCTTATCAATAGAAACAACTTCATCCATTATTACTTTAATGTTTTTATAGCTGATCAAAAGTGAACGAATAGGAACTGCAATATCCGATGGTGAAAGTGCTGCGGTTGCAACCTGATAAAGCAGCGGCTGAAAGAGATGATGATTCGTTTTATCAATAAGTATAACATTAAATTCAGTATCACCAAGGTTTTTTGCTACAGTCAAACCACCGAATCCGGCTCCAAGAATTATAACTTGCTTTTTCATATAATTACTTTCATTTGAATACTTCCCACCCAAAATTATAAACCTTTCAATATTGATTTTATATTTTATTTCACAATCACAATTTCAAAAAATAACAATAAATTCTAGAGACTTCTGAAAAATTCAGAAATGTAATTTCGTAGAAGTGGAGCGACTGAGAAACCTAATCGGAATCACAGATTTC
>JAIMAZ010000312.1 GCA_023511695.1 Ignavibacterium sp. | reverse complement strand
CTTTAATAAGTTCGATAATTGAATAAAAAACCGCTAATATTTCTGGAACTATATTTGAAATTGATTGACTAATAAAAACAAACACGAGTAAGAAATGGTCGAATTCAAATTCACAGCTCAAAAAGTTAACGGTCAAACTATTACCGGAACTCTTTCTGCTACAGCTTTCAGTGAAGGAAAGAAAAAACTTGCAGCACTTGCAGAGAAAAATCAGTTAAAGGTTCTTTCCATAGAAAAGAAAAGAACTTTTCTCTACAAAGCTCAAAAGGGGAATGATAAACCTATAAAAGGTGAACAGAAAGCTTTCAACAAAAAAGAAGTTGAAGATGCTTTAACCCGCCTTGGTTATAAGGTAATTTCTGTTAACCAGAAGCTAATAGACTTCCAGGCAAAACCACCTGTGGCTGAAATCGTAACATTCGTAAAAATCAGTGCTGAACTTCTCGAGCAAAAATTATCTTACGGTGAAATTCTTAACCTGCTTATCAACGACACACAGAATGCTACACTTAAGAACACATTAAAAGAAATTAATAATGAACTTAAGAAAGGTGCTGATAGTCAGGTTACTTTCTTAAAATATCAGGATGTTTTTGGTAAGTTTACTGCTTATATGCTTGGTCTTGCATCAAAGTCAGGTAATATGACTGAGATATATAAAGCTACAGCAAAGTTTCTTGAACGACGACAGGAGTTTAGAAAAAATTTGAGAAGCGCACTAATAACTCCGTTGGTAACAGTGTTTGTGTTATTTCTTGCAGTAATCTTTTATGTGGGCTATATCTTTCCGGAGACAGCTAAGTTGTTTGTTCGTTTCGGAGTTGAGCTGCCTCCAATGACTGCATTTACCTTAAAGATTAGTGACTTTTTAGTTGAGAATCCTTATCTTGTGGCGGCATTTTTTATTATTCCTCCAATAGGGTTGTTCTATTTTTCGCGAACTGATAAGGGTGCTTATCTTATTGATAAATGGATTTTAACTTTGCCGGTTATTGGACCATTGATTCATAAAACATTAATTGAAGTTTTTTGTCGTGTGTTCTATGCATTGTATAGTGGTTCTGCAGAAAGTATTGAACCGATTAGAATTGCCGCTGAAGCTGCCGGCAACAGATATTTTGAAGATAGAGTAAAAAATGTTGCAATTCCTCTTATGATTAAAAAAGGTATTGGAATTACAGAAGCATTTGAAGCATCAGGAGTTTTTACTGAGACGGCACTATCAAGATTTCACTCAGGAGAAGAAACGGGTACAATTAAAAATACAGCATTGCAATTAGCAAACTATTATGAAGCAGAAACGGTGTATAAACTTAAAAACCTGATCGAACTTATTCAGGTTGCCATTGCAATGATAATTATGGTCGTAATGATAGCATTAACATTAGTATCAGCTGAAACTGCAACTGTAAGACCTAAAACACCAGGAACCGCAGCATTAACAAATACGGAATTCAGAATAACATGATTGATACAAATCTCGAGATGAGCGATAAAATCGGTTATCTCCTTTACAAAAAGGGGATAATCGATGCTCAAACACTTGAGAGGGCTATTAACGCCAAGAATAATGATAAGAGTAAAGTAAAAAGAAATCTTGCACAAATACTTGTGCAGGATTTTGGTTATGACCACGATGTAATATTTCGTGAAGTTGCAATCCTTTACGCATTCCGTGAATTAGATACCAAGCCAGAAGAAATTCCTGAAAGCCGACTTCAATTAATCCGAAACCTGATTGAAAGCGGCGGAGAAAATCTTAAAAAACAAATGCTTGAACACGGTGTTATACCTTTTATGTTTGATGATCGCAACCGTGATAAATTAATTCTTGCCGCAACTGATCCTACAGATAGAGAAATTGCTAGGATTGCATTCGGACTTAATGCAAAGAAGCATGAAGTAATCTTTATAAAGAAGAAAGATTATGACAAACTCATAAATATTATTCTACCGCCTGAGAATGAATTTCTTAAAGAATTAGAAAAAGAACAGCAGGAATTTCTTGAGTCGCAAATTGATGATGGTGGAATTGATGAGCAGGAACTTGAAGCTGAAATAAACCGAAGTGCTCTTATAAACCTTGTTGAAGGTGCATTGATTGAAGGTGTCAGAAAAGGTGCGAGTGATATCCACTTTATTCCACGCTCAGGGAATAAGACAGACATAATGTTCAGAATTGATGGCAACTTACAACTATGGCACACACAAGAAAACACTTTGCCTGAAGCTGTTGTTGCAGTTGTAAAAGATCGTTCAAAGGGAATGGATAGATTTGAAAGAGAAATGGCTCAAGATGGTTTTATACAAAGAGAGATTGATAATCATATAATCAGATTCAGAGTTTCTATTCTTCCGATGGTTGGAACCGAGCTTAGAAACAAGTTTGAAAGCGTTGTAATAAGAATTCTTGATGACAGGAAAGTTATTAAGGACCTTGATAAACTTGGTCTTGCCGGTTATGCTAAAAAAGCATTTGAAAAAGCTATTAACGAACCACAAGGAATGGTAATCCTTACAGGACCAACGGGAAGCGGTAAGAGCACAACTTTGGTTGCAGCACTTTATCAGGTTATTACACCGGAAGTGAATGTTCTTACAGTTGAAGACCCTGTTGAATATGTTATCGAAGGTGCTCGTCAGCTAAAGATTGGTTTTAAGATGAACTTTGAACAAGCCATCAGATCAATACTTCGTCACGATCCTGATATCGTGTTGGTTGGTGAGATGAGAGATAGAGAAACAGCTGAGACCGCAATTAAACTTGCTAACACAGGTCACTTAACATTCTCAACACTTCACACGAATGATGCTCCGAGTGCTGTTTCAAGATTATATAAAATGGGAATTGAACCTTTCCTTATTGCTTATGCAATCAATCTTATAGTTGCACAAAGACTCATAAGAAAACTTTGTAATAATTGTAAGAAAAAAGTTGTTAACTTTGATGAAGAACTTATGAGTGCTGCAGGATTGAATATTGCAGAGTGGAGGAACTATACTATATATCAGCCAGTGGGATGCGACCAATGCAATCATACTGGTTATAAAGGTAGAATTGCAATTCACGAAGCACTATACTTTACCAAAGAGATAAGACATATTATTGTTCGTGCTGGTGAAGAAGTAGATGAAGAAAAAATTCGTGAACAAGCAAAGAAAGATGGAACACTTACCTTGAGGGAAGCCGGCTTTGAAAAAGTTAAGATGGGCTTAACTTCAATTGAAGAAGTTCTTGCGAATACAACAGAACAGTAAAATTTTATTGCAACTTGTAAAATTTACCTTACTTTTAAGGACAATTGATTAAAAAAAAATCTAAATGTCGTTAAAACTTTTTTCAAAGTCTGGTATAGTTTTATATATATTATTAAATATGTAAAATAAATTTCAGGGAGTTTTGTGAACGTTCAAGAAGAAAAAAAAGTACTTGAAGTTTTTTGTAGAACAATTCCCGAAGGTCTCTTTGGTCC
>JAIMAZ010000311.1 GCA_023511695.1 Ignavibacterium sp. | reverse complement strand
CAATTAGACCATCAACACTTATTTGTTTACAATTCTTAACAAAATTTTCTAATCCATAATTCTGAATAGGATTTGCATATCCCATAAGAATTATTGGCTTCCTTGAATTTCGTTTTATCTCTTCAACCACATTAAAAACTTTTTTAATATTAACACCATTTGTCAGTGCAATTTGTGATGAATATTGAATAACCGGTCCGTCAGCAATAGGATCACTGAATGGAATTCCAAGTTCAATCATATCTGCACCTGCTTCGAGAAATTGCAAAACCAAATCTGTGAAGCCAGTCATCGCGGGAAAACCTGCGGTGAGAAAAACTGAAAGAACTTTTCTTCCTTTGCTTAATTCATTTTTTATTGTTGATTCAATATTGCTCATAAGTATTCCATAACGGTATTTAAATCTTTATCACCTCTGCCGCTAATATTTATAACTAAAATTTGCTCTGATGAAGTTTTTGGCATCAGATATTTCAGATATGCGATTGCGTGTGCAGTTTCAAGTGCAGGAATAATCCCTTCAGTCTTAGAGAGAAGTTTGACTGCTTCTATTGCTTCATTATCAGTAACTGAATAATATTCAACAAGATTTTCTTCTTTCAAAAAACTATGTTCAGGTCCAACTCCAGGATAATCAAGTCCTGCAGATATTGAATATACTTCGCGAACCTGTCCGTAATAATCCTGAAGCAGATAAGTTTTCATTCCCTGAAAAATTCCGTCTCGTCCTTTAGTAAGAGTTGCACAATGTTCATCTGTATCCAAACCTTTTCCTGCAGCTTCAATACCGATTTTTTTAACATTGGAATTAATAAAAGGAAAGAACAAACCAATTGCATTACTTCCACCACCGACACAGGCAAGCAAATAATCGGGTAAACGATTTTCTTTTTTCATAATTTGCTCAAGTGTTTCTTTACCAATTATGGCTTGAAAATCTCGAACAATCATTGGATATGGATGAGGCCCAACAACTGAACCAATTATGTAATGAGTATCTTCTGCATTTGTAACCCAATCTCTAATTGCTTCGTTGGTTGCATCTTTCAGAGTTCGGCTTCCTGATTTAACAGGAATTACTTCTGCTCCCATCAATTTCATTCTGAAGACATTTGGTTTTTGTCGTTCGATATCTGTTTCACCCATATAAACCACACATTGTAATCCAAACTTTGCACAAGCTGTTGCCGTTGCAACTCCGTGCTGACCAGCACCAGTTTCGGCTATAATTCTTTTCTTGCCAAGATATTTTGCAAGAAGGATTTGTCCAAGCACATTATTGATTTTATGCGCACCTGTATGACAAAGATCTTCCCGTTTAAGATAGATTTTTGCTTTGCCGAAATATTCAGTTAACCTTTCTGCAAATGTTAAAGGTGTTGGTCTTCCTGTGTATTCTCTATTGAGTTTATCAAGTTCAGTTATAAAACTGCTGTCATCTTTTAGCTTAAGGTATGCTTCTTCAAGATGCTTGAGAGGAGTTATCAAAGTTTCGGGAACAAACATTCCTCCGAATCTTCCGAATTTTCCTTTTGAATCAGGTTGTTGGTAAGTTTGCTTAATCATAATACAACTCAAGTTTTCTATCAACTACAGGAGCCAGCGCAACGAGTTTATCCAGTAAAGATTTAAAATGTTTAGGAGTAAGAGATTGATAACCATCTGATAAAGCTTTTTCAGGATGATTATGAACTTCAATTATCAAACCATCTGCGCCGGCAGCGACAGCAGCTAAAGCCATCGGTTTAACTTTATCCCAGATTCCAATTCCGTGTGATGGATCAACAATTATTGGAAGATGAGAATTCTTTTTCACTACAGGCACAGCATTTAAATCAAGTGTATTTCGCGTATATGTTTCAAATGTTCTGATTCCTCTTTCGCAAAGAATAACATTATAATTTCCTTTTGAAAGAATGTATTCTGCACTCATCAATAAATCTTCTATTGTTGCTGCAAGTCCGCGTTTCAGCAGGACAGGTTTATCAATTTTTCCGACTGCTTCGAGTAATGAAAAGTTTTGCATATTTCTCGCACCAATCTGAATTACATCGGCCACTTGTGAAATGAGCGGAAGTGTTTCTGTGTCTTTAACTTCAGTAACGATTTTCAACCCAAGTTTTTCTCTTACTTCAGCAAGATATTCAAGGCCTTTTTCCTTCAATCCTTGGAAAGCATAAGGACTTGTTCGTGGTTTATATGCTCCGGCGCGAAGTAATTTTATTCCCATTTCTTTTAGTTCTGTTGCTATTTCAAAAATCTGATCACGACTTTCAACCGAACACGGTCCTGCAATTATTGCGAGATTACAATTTCCGATTTTTATTCCATCAACATCTATAATTGTATCTTCGCGTTTCATCTCTCTGCTTACAAGCTTGTAAGGTTTAGAGACGCGCACAACCTCTTCAACTGAATCGAGAGTAAGAAAATCTTCTATTGTCAAAGTTGATGTAGGTCCGGTAATGCCGATTGCAAGCTTCTCAGAGCCTGGAATTTCGTGTGGTGTACAACCGTGTTCAATAATTTTATTTTTTACTTTGTCAATATGCTCACGAGGTGAGTTTAAACTCATCATTATTAGCATAATTACTCCTTAAATGATTTTATCTTTTTAAAAAACTGAATCACTTTCTGCTTGTCTTTTTTACCTGGATATTCTTCGAGTGAGGAAGAGACATCAATCGCTTGTGGTTTTATTTGCTGAAATATGATATCAATGTTGTCAGAATTTATTCCGCCGGCTAAAATAATTTTTGATTTCAATTGCTCAGGAATCATTTGCCAGTTGAATGTTTTACCAGTTCCACCAAGTTCTTCTTTATCGAATGAGTCAAGAAGCAGATATGAATTCGAATAGTGATTAAGCACTGAGAAATCAAAATTATCATTAACACGAAATGCTTTTATTACAGGTACATTAATCAAGCTTATGTCTTCAGGTGTTTCTCCACCATGAAGTTGAACCATATTTAATCCAACATCCTTTATTAATTGATTTATCAATGCAGGATTCTCATCTACAAAAACACCAACTTTAATTGTTAAAGGATTTAAGTTTCTTACTATTTCTGCAGCTTCATCGGGCATTATTTGTCTTTTGCTTCCGACATAAAAAATGAATCCGATTGCGTCAGCCCCACAGCTTTCGCATAGCAGCGCATCAGCGAGATTTGTGATTCCGCATATTTTAATTTTCATAATTACACCAATCTAAAAATTGTTTTATGGATTCGACTAAATTTTCTGATTTCATAAAATGTTCACCGACAAGAACTGCATTAACTCTCATCTGTTTAAGATACTCAATATCTTTCTCTGTACTTACGCCGCTTTCAGATACAATAATCACTTGTTGCACAATTTTATTTTTAATTTTTTCTGTTTTTAGGTTTAAGAGATACATGTGCAGGCTTGTTACATGGGTATATTTTATAATCCTTAGCTATGTGTATGACTGATCCCCTCACCCTGGCTGCTTCAGGT
>JAIMAZ010000310.1 GCA_023511695.1 Ignavibacterium sp. | reverse complement strand
TCATCATCTGAAAAAATTTCATTGCCGGAGAAATTTGAAGTATTGGATAAAAAAATATTTGTGTATCATAAATCTGATTCCGTACAAACTGAAATTAGAGTTGGATATTTATCAGGCAAAAGAAATATTTCTGATTACTTCAGCAAGCTTTTACTGAATACAATTTTCGGCGGCCAGTTTAACAGCCGTTTGAATTCTAATCTTCGTGAAAAGAAAGGTTTTACTTATGGAATAAGTTCTCATTTTGTTTACACCAAAAATTCCGGATATTTTTCCATCAGCACTTCAGTTAGTTCAGAAAATACTTTTGATGCAGTAAAAGAAATTTTATCTGAAATAGAAAATCTGAAAAACGGAGTAACTACAGAAGAACTTAATTTTGCAAAAACAGCTTTAACCAGAAAATTTCCATTGAACTTTGAAAATTACCGTCAGTTAACATCAAACCTTTCTGCGCTTGCAATACATAATTTGCCTTTAAGTTACTTCAATGAATATCTCAGAAATCTTAATTCAGTTACAATCGGGCAAGTTAACGATCAAGCGTTAAAACTCTCCCAGGCTGATATGAAAATAATTTTGGTCGGCAACAGAAAATCATTCGAAAAAGAATTTACAGAAAAAGGTTTTGAATTGATTGCAGTAAATGAGAAAGGCGAACTTTTATCCTAATAATTTTTTTAGCGAATTCGGCTATAAAGAATTTCGATAATTATAATATCTATCTCAACAACTCAGTTGCTGAAACAAATCTGTATCCCATTTTACGATAAGCAGGAATTAATGGAAGAAGCTCGTTAAAACTTTTACTGTTTATCAAAATAATTTTCGATTCGTTCTTGTTCATTGATTTTATCATTTCACTAAATGCACTTTCGGTGCTGCCTGAGTATGAATCAAATAAATTGAATTGACTAAGTTTAATGTAAAATGCTTTTCGCCAGTCAAGTTCTTTCAAAATGAAATCCCTGATTGCAGAATTAAATAAATCTGATTTATCATCAATTGCGATGAAAGCCGCTGAAGGAAAATGCTTAAAGAGATTTTCAAAAGATTTTTTGTTTCTTTTGATTTGATAGCTTTCATCAATCTTATAATTTAATTCCTGAATTTCATCGTTAATCAGCAAAGCGTATCGCTTTCCTGCTGAGAGAATCTTTCCAATAAACTTTTTTGATTCTGCAGATGGAGTCAATAAAAAAATTATCTGTTCAGGTGTATTTAGTAATGATGAGTTATCAACAGAATAATCTAAATTATAAACCACAAAACCAATTCTTCCTTTTTCTCTTGTTAAATTTTTATCGGAGATAAATTCTGCTGTCAATGTTGTGTGATTATCTAAAATAATTTTTGTTATTGTTTTTCCGCCAATTGCTTCTTCCTGACTTTGAATTTCTGCCGTTGTTGGAAAAAATAAATTTTCAATTTCTAACAGAAGCAGTGAGATTGGAACATCCTGATAGACTTTAACTGAATAAATGGAATCCTTAAGATTTGTTTTGCTTTTCTTTACTGAAATAAATCTCTCAGTTATACCATAATTTTTCAGCGCTTGTTTAAATAATGAATCCGCTTCAAGTGCAGTAATTTCTTTTTTCTTTAATTCGGGTTTATCAATTGAAATGTAAGAATCAATTACAATTGCCGCCAATAAAAGTAAAATAGCAATAGCAAAAAGATAACTGGCAGACTTAGCCAAATCAATTTTATTAATCATTCCTTACTTTACTTATTCTTAAATGCAGGTTTTCGTTTTTCAAGGAATGCAGATGTGCCTTCTTTGAAATCTTCTGTTCCACAGCACAATCCAAATAGAACAGCTTCAAAATCAAGTCCTTCATTAAGATTCATTTTATCAACAGCTTTGACAGCTTTAACTGCAAGTCTTATTGCCTGTTGACCTTTTGAATTAATTTTCTGAGCAATCTCAAAAACTTTTGCCTGAAGCTCCGAAGCAGGAAAAACTTTATTTACTAAACCAATTCTAAGTGCTTCATTTGCATCAATCATATCGCCGGTTAAAATCATTTCCATAGCTCTTCCACTGCCGATTAATCTTGCAAGTCGTTGAGTACCGCCATAACCAGGAATTATTCCAAGGTTAACTTCCGGCTGACCAAACTTTGCATTCTCTGAGGCAACACGAAAATGACAGGCAAGTGCAAGTTCACATCCACCACCAAGAGCAAAACCATTAACTGCAGCTATAACAGGTTTTTCAAAATTCTCTATTGTATTAAAAACGCTTTGACCAAACTCAGCAATTTTTTTTCCTTCAATCATATTTAGTTTATTCAACTCAGCAATGTCAGCACCAGCAACGAATGCTTTTTCTCCGCTTCCGGTTATGATTACAGAATAAACTTCATCGTTGTTTTTCAGTTCTTCAAAAATGTTTTTAAGTTCAACCAGAGTAGCGTGATTTAATGCATTAAGTTTATCAGGACGGTTAATGGTTATCCAACCCAGACCATCGGCCTTCCGGAGCAATAAATTTTTAAATTCCACCTTCCCTCCTTTCATTTAAATTTCTTTCTGATAAATTCTATATTTTTTATAAATTTTACCGCCAATGGATTCACAGAAACGAAGGATGGGAACATTATCCTCGAGAAGCCAGCTCATCTCGCACCATTCATATCCCCTGGCCAGGGCATTCTGTTCAAGCTGCCAGTAGAGCCAGTAACTCAGGCCGGTATGCTGATATTCCCTCACCACGCCGAAAACAAGAGCTCGCATGCCCTTGATACGGCGGCGGTTAAATAAAAAGATTAAAATACCCCAGGGAGTAAGCCGGCCATTCAGCTTTTTCAGAATCTCATTATAATCGGGCAGACCAAAGGCAAAACCGACAGCCCGGCCAGCCTGATCCTCGGCAAAAATTACGAGATGGGGGTCGGCAAATTGCTTCAGACGTTTGACCATGTATTTCATTTCATTCTCTGTCCAGGGAACAAAGCCCCAGTTGCGCGACCAGGCATCATTATAAATGAACTGAATCTTTCTGGCCTCTTCTTCCAGAGTTTTCATATTAACCAGGCGGAGCCTGAACTTCGTCTCTTCTTTGATCTTGTTCACCAGGGCTTGAACCTTAGCCGCGGTCTCATGATCCCTCGTCATATAATAGGCATAGAGGTCCTTGGCTTTAATCATGCCGCACTTCTCCATCAAATCGATATAATAGGGCGGATTGTAGGGCATCATAATAACCGGCGGTTTATCGAAGCCTTCGAGCAGAAAGGCACATTCATCGTTCATCGAAAGATTCATGGGACCTCGAAGAAAATTCATTCCCCTGGCTTTTCCCCATGTGGCAGCCGCTTCCAGCAGCGCTCTCGCCACCTCTTCATCATTTATACTTTCATAGAGACCAAAAAAAACCACCTTTTCCTTATGAATCTCATTGTGAAGTTCGTCAATGATGGCGGCAATGCGGCCCACAATTTCCCCCCCTTTCCAAGCCAGAAAGAGCTCCCTTGAAGCATGCTCAAAAAAGGGATTTTTCTCTGGATTCAGTTTTTCTTTCATTTCCATAATCAATGGTGGCACCC
>JAIMAZ010000309.1 GCA_023511695.1 Ignavibacterium sp. | reverse complement strand
AACAGGAAGTGCCGGAAAAACAACCACAAAAGAGATTCTTGCTGCGATATTATCTGTTAAGTACAGAGTAAATAAAACTACGGGAAATAACAATAATCATATTGGAGTTCCGCTTACTTTGTTGGCTACAAAAGCAAAACATCAGATTGCAGTAGTTGAGCAAGGAACAAATCATTTTGGAGAAATAAAATACACAGCAACGATTTCAAGACCTGATTTAGCAGTTATAACCATGATCGGCTATTCTCATCTGGAATATCTTAAAGATAGAAATGGTGTACTGAAAGAAAAATCAGACTTACTAAAAATTACGGTTAAGAATGGTGGAATTGCCTTCATAAATAATGATGATGACTTATTGAAGAAATTCGGAAAGAGTTTAAAAAGAAAAATCACTTTTGGGTTTGATAATAAAAGCGATTATCAGGCAAAGATTTTAGATATTGATAAACTTGGAAGACCAACTGTCACAATTAAGTATTCAAAGAATTTGTTCAAGGCAAAACTACCTTTAGTTGGCGAACAGAATGCAAAAAATTTTCTCGCTGCATTTGCAATAGCTAAAGAACTAAAACTTACTAATAAACAAATTCTTAAAGGATTAAAGAAAATTAAATCAGTTGGAAAGCGTCTTGAAATTAAAAAGTATGATGAGACTATTTTGATAAATGATTCCTACAATGCAAATCCTGATTCAATGAAAGCATCTCTAAGTCTTTTAAACAAAATGAAACCATCATTCAAAAAAATTGCGATACTTGGTGATATGTATGAACTCGGTAATCTCTCGAAGAAATTGCATTCAGAAGTTGGACAGTTTATTAATGAATTGAAATTGAACGAAGTCTATACGGTTGGAAAGTTTTCCGAGGATATTTTTAAGCAATTGGATAACAGAGTGCCTGTTAAAAAACATTTTAAAGAAAAATCTTCTTTACTGAAATCTTTTCGGAATAAATCGTTAAAACAAACAGTTGTACTAATAAAAGGTTCAAGAGGAATGAAGATGGAAGAAATTTATTCAGCTCTGGAGGAAAGATTAAAGTAAATGCTTTACTATTTATTCGAATATATAAATAAAGTTTATTCACCTCCGGGATTTGATATATTCAGATTCTTAACATTCAGGTCTGCGCTTGCTTCAATCACAAGTTTATTCCTGGCATTCTATCTCGGACCAAAGATTATAAAAATTTTACAACGCCATCAGATTGGAGAAGCAAAAAAAGCTGATGGACCAAAATTTCATTGGTCTAAAGCTGGTACTCCAACAATGGGCGGCTTGATAATAATTTTTTCTGTTGTCATTCCTGTTCTTCTATGGGCTGATATCAAAAGCATTTACATCATACTTATTCTTGTAGGTACTCTTTGGCTAAGTGCAGTTGGTTTTTTAGATGATTATCTGAAAGTAATAAAAAAATATCCAAATGGTTTGATAGCAAGATATAAACTATTGGGACAAATTTTAATTGGATTGATTGTAGGTGTTACAATTTACTTTGCACCTGAGTTTAAAGATATAAGTACACTTACAACCTTTCCCTTTCTTAAAAATGTAAACTTTGATTTTTCTTTTCTTTACATACCCGCAGTTGTTTTTATAATTGCTGCAACTTCAAACGCTGTTAATTTAACTGATGGATTGGATGGTCTTGCTGCAGGATTAATTGCAATAGTTATGATAGCACTAGCGTTACTTAGTTACTTCAGTGGTAATGCGATCTTCGCAAATTATTTGAATATTATTTATCTACCAGGTTCTGGTGAACTTACTGTTTTCATTGCAGCACTTGTTGGCGCAAGCTTAGGATTTCTATGGTTCAACACTTATCCGGCTCAGGTTTTTATGGGTGATACTGGTTCACTTGCACTAGGTGGTGCATTTGGAATTATTGCTGTGTTGATAAAAAAAGAATTGTTCATCCCAATTCTTGGTGGAATATTTTTTATGGAAACAATTTCAGTTATAATTCAAAGATTGTATTTCAAGTACACAAAGAAAAAATATGGTGAAGGAAGAAGAATTTTTAAGATGGCTCCTATGCATCATCATTTTGAAATTCTTGGTTGGCAGGAGCCAAAAATCGTGGTTCGGTTTTATATAATTGGAATTATTCTGGCAATTATCAGTTTAGTTTCATTCAAGATCAGATAATGGAAATAAAAAATAAAAAAATATCAATCATTGGTGCTGCACGAAGTGGAATTGGTGCTGCTAAACTTGCTCTTAAGTTTGGTGCGATTCCATTTGTTAGCGATTTGGCCAGCGGAGAAAGTTTAGGCAAATCAGCAGAATCATTAAAGAATCTGAACATCGAATTTGAAATCGGTCAGCACTCATCGCGAGTCTATGATTGTGATTTAATGGTTGTTTCTCCTGGCGTTCCGTCTGATGCTGAAGTTATAAAAAATGCGAAAACGAAAAAAATAAAAGTCGTAAGCGAATTGGAGTTTGCTTCCTGGTTTTGTAAAGGAACTGTAATCGGAATTACCGGCACTAATGGAAAAACAACTACAACAAGTTTATGTGGTCATGTATTCAATGAGTGCGGAGTAAAAACTTATGTTGCTGGAAATATCGGTTTGGCATTTTCTGAGATTGCAGATCAGGTAAATGAGAATGAATTTGTTTCTCTGGAGATTTCAAGTTTTCAGCTGGATCTGATTGACAAGTTTGCACCAAAAGTTGCAATGATATTAAACATCACGCCTGATCATCTTAACAGATATGAAAACAGTGTTGAAAAATATGCTTTATCAAAACAACTGATTTACAAGAATCAAACCGAAAAAGATTTTTTAATTCTGGGTAATGATAGTGAACTGTTAATACAGCATTTGCTTGAACATAAAAGCAAGACTTATTTGTTTTCAACCAAACAAAAAGTCAGTAACGGTTGCTGGTTAGATAATGACAGAGTTGTTTTCTCTGTAAATAATGTTGAACAATTTTCCTGCAAAGTTTCAGATATTTTTATTCGAGGTGAA
Source organism: Ignavibacterium sp. (assembly GCA_023511695.1). Classification (GTDB taxonomy): domain Bacteria; phylum Bacteroidota; class Ignavibacteria; order Ignavibacteriales; family Ignavibacteriaceae; genus Ignavibacterium. The sequence goes on along the minus strand of JAIMAZ010000309.1, from coordinate 583 downwards.
CATAATATTCAAAATGCTATGGCTGTTATTATTGCCGCAAAGATTTTTGGCTTTGATAATGAAAAAATTGTAAATGCATTGCAAACCTTTAAAGGTGTTGAGCATCGTTTGGAATTCGTTAAAGAGATTGAAGGTATAAAATTTATAAATGATTCTAAGGCAACCAATATTGATTCTGTTATAGTTGCGCTTAAAAGTTTTGATGAACCAATATTTTTAATTCTTGGCGGACTTGATAAAGGTAATGATTATTCAACCATAGAAGATTTAGTAATTCAAAAAGTTAAAAAGATTTATGCAATTGGTTCTTCGGCAGAAAAAATATTTAACTATTTCCACAACAAAGTGAAAACAGAAATAAGAAAAGATCTTGAAGAAGTTGTTGCTTCAGCAATTAGTGAAGCCCGTGCTGGTGATATAGTTCTGCTTTCGCCCGCTTGTGCAAGTTTTGATATGTTTGAAAACTACGAACATCGTGGTAGAGTTTTTAAGGAGATTGTAAATAAGATATGAAAAAGTTAGCATTTACAGTTTTCTTTGATACCTTAATACTAATTTGTATTGGATTAGTTATAGTGTTAAC
>JAIMAZ010000308.1 GCA_023511695.1 Ignavibacterium sp. | reverse complement strand
ATACAGATTCAGGGGAAAAGACAAATTGTTTAATCTATTATTAAGTTAAATGATAATTCCTGCACAAGTTACAATGCTTCCGTTATTCCTTATGTTAAAGTGGATGGGCTTTATAAATACTTATATGGCAATTATAATTCCGGGATTAGCCAACATTTTCGGAATATTTTTAATAAGACAATATTGTATTTCTATTCCGGACAGTTTAATCGAAGCAGCCAGAATTGATGGTGCAAATGGTTTTTTAATTTACAGAAAAATTATTCTTCCTCTTCTTACTCCTGTACTTGCCACATTGGCAATTTTTACTTTTCTAGGTACCTGGAATGATTTCCTTTGGCCATTGATTGTAATGACTGATGACACAATGTACACTTTGCCGGTTGCTCTTGCTAATCTTATGCTCGAACATACAAAAGATCCTGAGTTGATGATGGCTGGTTCAGTTCTTACAATAATGCCTGTGATTATAGTTTTTCTAGCTCTTCAAAAATATTATATGAAAGGTTTAATGCTTGGAAGTGTTAAAGAATAAAATGTTTTCAGCAACAGTTTTTAGAAGAATAAAATGAAATCTTCTGGAAAAAATAAATTCATCATTTTGAATGTTGCTTTATCTATAATACTCACCTCAGTTTGTTTAGACTTAAAGGCACAGGATGAGTTGCAGCCATTAGCTAAAGTTGGTAATCAATTTATAACAGTTGAAGAATTCAGAAATCGTTATGAATTTATGCCTCACCTTAATTATTCAAGTGATAATAAAGATACTCTGAAAAAAGAATTTTTGTATTCTCTTATTGCCGAAAGATTATGGGCTTTAGAAGCACTTGAAAAAAGAGTAGATACTTTAGATATCATAAAACAATCGTTGAAAACGCTTGAGAAACTTTTTGTGAAAGATGAATTATTCCGAAACGAAGTTGAATACAAAATACAACTTTCCTCAGAAGAAATCTCTAAAGGTTTGCTTAGAGTACCGAGAACTTTGTATGTGTTTATATTGACCTCTGCGGATAGCAATGAAATTTATTCATTATATAATTTATTAATTGAAGGGAAAAATTTCGATTCGATTTTGGTAACAAGGCAAGAGTACAATTCACAACAAAAACCTTTTCAGATAAAGTTAGGAACATTTAGTAATGAGTTAGTAGAGGATTTAGTATTCAATTTAAAGTCAGATGAATTCAGTATACCTATTAATTCAGATTCCAAATGGTATCTATTTAAAATCGTTAGGGAAGAGATTGATTCTTCTTTATTTAATAATGGTGAAACCGCAAGGAACAAAGCAATATCAATCCTTATAGAACGCAAGCGAAAAAATATAGCTGGCAGATTTTTAGATAGTCTTTTAGGTGGCCGAACCATAGCGGCAGACAAAGAACTCTTTAATGCATTCACTGATAAACTAATTCAAGTGCTCGATGAAAGAGTAAGTAAAACGATTTCGGATTCTAACAAGATCATTGAATTAACTTCAGTAGATTTAATCAAAATATTGAATCTAACTGACCAGAGTAAATTGAATTCACTCTTTGTAAAGTTTGATAATACAGAATTAACACTCAAAGATTTTATTTATTATCTGATGTATCAGAAAATTTCTTTTCCATCGCTAAAATCTAATCGAATAAAGCTTGTTATTAATTCAGCTGTAAAACAATTTATTGAAGACGAAGTTATTACAGCAGAGGGTTATAAAAGAAAATTGAATTTCACTCACTCAGTTCAAAAAGAACTTGATATCTGGAGAAATTATTATTTATCAGAAATTATGATGCAGAAATTTTCTGATTCAATAACAGTAAGTGACTATGAAATTGAAAACTACATAATTCAGAAATCTGATAATGGTTCAAATCAATTGATGATTAACATTGTAGAGATTTTAACTCATAATCTTGATGATATGATGAGTGTGCTTGATGAATTAAAAAGTGGAAAGAGTTTTCGTGAGTTGGCCAAACAACACAATCAGAGAGTTTACACAAAAGCAAGTAATGGTGAGTGGGGAAATTTCCTGGCAAAATCTGCAGGAGAAATCGGAGAAATTGCATCTAAATTAGATATAGGAGAAATCTATGGTCCAATTAAAGTAAAAGAAGGATATTCTATCTTTCAATTAATTGATAAAAAAGTGATTCCTGATTCAATAATTAAAATTAGTGATGAACCCAAGGATTATATAAGAATGAAACTTACTCTTTCCAAAGTGAATGAGTTGATTAATAAAAATACTTTTTACTTATCGCAAAAATTCGGTGTCGAAATAAATGAAAATTTGCTTAACAAAATTGAGTTAAGTCAAATTAATATGTTCACATATAAGTTAATTGGTTTCGGAGGAAAAATTGCGGCGATGCCAATTACAATTCCAATTTTCGAATGGTATTATTTGAATGAAAAATCAGAAATTCCATAGGTATAAATTATGGCTGAAGTAATTTTAAAAAATGTTTCTAAAATTTATGATGATAATACTAAAGCAGTTGATAATATGAATATCAATATCAGAGATAAGGAATTTGTTGTACTTGTTGGTCCTTCCGGATGCGGAAAAACAACGACATTAAGAATGATTGCCGGACTGGAAGAAATTTCTGAAGGTCAAATTCTTATTGATGGAAAAGTAATAAATAATCTTCCTCCGAAAGATCGTGATATTGCAATGGTCTTTCAGAACTATGCTTTATATCCTCATATGACTGTTTATGAAAATATGGCTTTCGGTCTCAGATTAAGGAAGTATGATAAAAGTGAGATTGATAAAAGAGTTAAAGAAGCTGCTAAAATTTTAGGTTTGGAAAATTACTTAATTAGAAAACCTAAAGCTTTATCAGGAGGGCAAAGGCAAAGAGTTGCGGTAGGCAGAGCAATCGTTAGAAATCCTAAAGTGTTTCTTTTCGACGAACCGCTAAGTAACCTTGATGCAAAACTTCGCGTTCAGATGAGAAGTGAAATTTCCCGATTGCATAAGGAACTTGGTACAACAATGATTTATGTTACTCACGATCAGGTCGAAGCAATGACAATGGGGGATAAAATTGTTGTTATGAAAGATGGAAAGGTTCTGCAAATTGATACACCATTAAATCTTTATAATAATCCAGCGAACAAATTTGTAGCCGGATTTATCGGAAGTCCTGCAATGAATTTTATTGAAGGAAAAATTTTTGACTTTGGTCATATTGTTTTTCAAAGCAAGCAAAGCAATTTATCATTTAATGTACCTGATAAATTTATCAAACTTCTATCATCATACAAAAACAAATCAGTTTGGTTAGGAATCAGACCAGAAGATTTTATCCTAAGGTTAAATGGAGATTATAAGATCGAAGCTAATGGTGAATTTGAAGTGGAAATTAATTTAATTGAGCCGTTAGGAAATCAAATGTTAATTTATTTTACTTTTGAAGGTCATCAACTTGTTGCGGAGCATCGAGGTTTTATATCTATTAATAAAGGAACAATGCAAAAGTTTACATTAAATTTGGATAAAATAAATTTCTTTGATATTACTACAGAAGAAAGAATTTTATAAAAGTATTTTCTAAATCAACTGCGGAAAGGG
>JAIMAZ010000307.1 GCA_023511695.1 Ignavibacterium sp. | reverse complement strand
AATTTATTCAGCGTCCGATTATACTAATGCAGTTGGATACAGATTTAAATCTCAGTTGAATGAAAATTCAAAACTTCATGCATTTCATCACGAATTCCCTGAAATGAATCATAACGAAATAATTGGCTGGGAATCACATCAGCAAAAACAACTTCACACAAAAGTAATCTATCTGCTCGATGAAACTTATCATTCACAAATCAAAAAAAGATTTCAGATTGTTTCTGAGTTTATAAAAAAATCCGATGTTGAAATCATTTCACTTGAAAGCAAAGAAAATGATTTTAAGGTACGGATTATGGATTTGATTTTTTTGATTGATTGGATAAGTTTTTATCTGGGAGTTATAAGAGGATTTGATCCGAGCGAAATCGAATACATCAATCTTCTTAAAGATAGATTAACCTAAAATAATTTGAGTGAGTATTGAAAATTCTTTTCAGATTCTGTTTTGTTTTTCTGCTTTTTACTGCTGCAGAATTACAGGCTCAATATTTTTTCTTCGGCAGAAATAAAGTTCAGTATGAAGATTTCGACTGGAAAGTTCTTCGCACTGAACATTTTAACATTTACTACTACGGCGAAACAGAAACCATTGCTGAGATTGGTGCCGCTTATGCAGAAGAAATTTATTCTGAGCTTGCTGAAAAGTTAAATCATGTTGTTACAAGAAAAATTCCTCTCATATTTTATAACACATCAATTCATTTCCAGCAAACGAATGTAACTCCGGGATTTATTCCTGAAGGTGTTGGAGGTTTTTTTGAATTTATTAAAGGCAGAGTTGTTATACCTTCAACCGGTTCACTTTCTGATTTCAGGCATGTAATCAGACATGAACTTGTGCATGTTTTTATGACTAACAAAGTTTTTCGAGTCCTTCGCGACCACAGACAACCGACAGATATTCTACCGCCGCTCTGGTTTGTTGAAGGTCTTGCAGAATATCTTTCAACTGAAGTTGATGCTCAGGCAGAAATGGTTATGCGTGATGCTGTAATTAATAATTACTTCGTTGGATTAAAAGATATTTTCAGAATTTATGGAAGTTTTCTTATGTACAAAGAAGGACAAAGTTTTCTTGAATTTGTGGAAGAAAAATATGGCGCTGAAAAAATTCCTTTGATTTTAGAAAACTTCTGGTTGTATAAAAACTTTAATGATATTCTTGAGCACACACTTGGTAAATCAATAGAAGAAATTGATAATGAATGGGCCTATCATCTCAAGCGAAAATATTTTCCGCTGCTTGCTGATAAAGTTCCGCAGGAAATTGGTGCTAAAAAATTAACTGATTGGGGTTTTAATTTTTCACCTGTTTATTTTCAGACTAAAGATAGCAGTTTTATTTTTTTCAGTGCTAACAGAGATGGTTATTCTTCTTTGTACAAATTAGCTCTCGATAAATACTATAATCCTGCTGATGAACCAGAATTAATTCTTCGTGGTGAAAAATCAGATGAGTTTGAATCATTTCATCTTTTCCAATCAAGCATTGATGTATCGAAAAATGGTTTGCTCAGTTTTGTTACTAAAAGCGGTGCAACTGATGTAATTCATTTTCTGAGTGTAAATGACAATCAGATAGTTAAAACATTTCAGCGGGATTTTTTAATTTCAATCAGTTCACCAAAATTTTCTGATGACGGAGAAAAAATTGTTTTTCAGGCAGTTGATCAGAAAGGTTTCAGTGATATTTATTTTTATGATATTGCTCGTGATTCATTAGTACGATTAACTAACGATTACTATGACGATCGAGATCCTTGTTTTGGGATTAAGGATAAAATAATTTTTTCATCAGACAGAACTGCCGGAGAATTTGAAGGGAAGTATAATCTTTTCTCAATCGAAATCCGAAGTAAAGAAATAAAATATGTTACTTATGCGAATGCAAATTTTTCCCATCCGATTCTTTCACAAAATAAAAAATATTTACTCTTTACTTCTGATCTTGATACTGTTCGAAACATCTGGATTCAAAAAATATCTGATGGAAAATTCGATAACAAAGTAACAAAAGTTTCACACTTCTTTACAAGTGCATTCGATCCGCGATTCATAAACGATTCAATGATTGTGTTCTCTGGTTTTCAGAATTTTTCATTTCAAATTTATCGTAAAACATTAAACCTTTCAGAATTAGATTCATCAGAGAAAATTGCATTTGAAAAAAGAACTGTTAAAGGAAAATGGCTTGCAGAAACTTTACCATCAGAAAGCGAGTTTCAGAAATTAAATTATGAGAAAGAATATTCGCTCGATTATGCTCAGAGCGTTGTTGCAACTGATCCTGTTTTTGGAACTCGCGGCGGAGCAATTCTAACTCTAAGTGATTTGCTCGGTGATGATCAATATTACATTTTACTCTACAACACTGCAGAAGTGCAAAGCGATTTTCTGAGAAGTTTTAATCTTTCGATAACAAGATTAAATCTTTCGCGTCGTGTGAACTTTGGTTATGGAATTTTTAATTTCAACGGAAGAAGATATGATATCCGAGAATCCGATGAGTACTTCTATGAAAAAAGTTACGGCGGAGTTTTTCTGTTAAGCTATCCTTTGACAAAGTTTCAAAGAATTGAAGCCTCAACAACTTTGGCTGATACTGAACGAGAAATTGTACCCGGAATTTCGGAACGGAAAGCTTTTCTCTTGAGCAACAGTATTTCTATGGTTCACGATAATTCTTTGTGGAGCACTTCCGGACCTGTTGATGGTTCGCGTTGGTTAGTTTTACTTGGTTACACTACTGATATAAAGTTTAGCAATGTAAATTACTTCAGTGTAATTGCTGATTACAGATATTACTTAAGATTAGGTTTGCGAACTGCATTAGCAACACGAATTGGATTTTTCTACAACGAAGGTAAAGATGCAAGAAGATATTTTATGGGAGGAAGCTGGGATTTGCGCGGCTGGCCAAGATGGTCTATTCGAGGTGAAAAAATGTGGTTAACTTCTCTTGAGTTTCGCTTTCCGCTTATTGATCAGATAAACATAAAGTTTCCGTTTCTTGATCTTGGATTCTGGGGATTTCGTGCCGCAACATTTTTTGATGCAGGAAGTGCCTGGGATAAAGAGTATAAAACAACTTACGGAAGTGTTGGCTTCGGTTTCAGATTTAATATTTTCGGAGTGCTGGTTTTAAGATATGACATCGGTAAAAAGATTGAAAAAGATTTCACGCAATTTCAACCGGGTTTATTCTACCAATTTTTCTTTGGATGGGATTTTTGAAAAAAATATTTCTTTTAATATCGCTTTTATTCTTAGCCGGTTGTGCTAAATCTCTTATTCAGATTAGCAGCAGCAATGTTGAAAATGTCCATCCGATTTTTGGAAAGAACAGCGAACGAAATTTTTATTATAACATTTTATCTTCTGATAGCTTAAAACTAATCTGGCAGGCAGATGCATTCGGAAGTTTTAATAATTCATCAGTTGTTGCAAATGATTCAATGATTTTCATTGCAGATCTTGCAGGAAGAATTCATGTATTTAATCTTGAGAATGGCAAACAGCGTGGAGTCTTAAAAACCAAAGGAGCTATTTTTTCAACTCCTTTACTTTACAAATTC
>JAIMAZ010000306.1 GCA_023511695.1 Ignavibacterium sp. | reverse complement strand
ACATTTTAAGTTTAACAAAATCCAATAAACAAAAGATAAAACATCCGAACTTTCATTTTTGTATTCCAATCCTTAAAAATAAAGATCGCCTTAGATTTGCAATTGAAAAACTAATCGAGCTTGGCATAACAAATATTATTATCTATAAAGCTGAACGTGCAGTTTCTGAAAAATTTAATTTTGATAAGTACAAGAAAGTTGCAGTTGAAACTATAAAACAATCGCTTCAGGCAAATCTTCCTGTAATTAAATCAATTGGTTCACTAACTGAACTAAATTCTTTTGAAGGCGTTAAAATAATTTTCGATCAAAATGCAGAAATAAAATTTGATAAAAATATGATTGATATCGGGGATATAAATTATTTTATTTTTGGACCTGAAGGCGGATTAACTGACAAAGAAATGAAATCACTAAATAATCAACAAAAATTTTCTCTTGCTGAAAACAGATTAAGAACTGAAACAGCAATTATAAAAGTTGCATCTGTCTTAACTTTATGAAAATTAATTATTTATTGCTTTGTGCTTTAGTAATTGTACTATTTTCAGCTTGTGCTTCAAGCAAAAGATTTACTTCAGATAAAGTATTTGATAACGCAGATGAAACACAACTTGAAAGCGAAAATCTGGAATTTATTGAACAGGGAATAGCTTCTTACTATGCGGACGAATATCACGGTAAAAAAACTGCAAGCGGTGAAATTTATAATATGAATGATATGACGGCTGCTCATCCAAATTTACCGTTTGGAGTATTTCTTTTGGTAAAAAATATAAAAAATAGTAAATCTGTAGTCGTAAGAGTGAATGACAGGATGCCTTATTTCAAAAACAGAATTATTGATTTATCACTTGGTGCTGCAAAGAAGTTAGAAATGATTTCTGATGGAACAGTTGAGGTTAAAATTTATAGAGTGAAGAAATAAAAAAGTCCCGTTTACCGGGACTTTCAATTAAAGAAGTGCTGAAACTTGTTTCCACCACTCGTTCTTGATTATATCGTATTTCATTTTTTGTTTTCTATCGAGATAAGATTCTACTTTTTTCTGAGCATCTTGAATCAACGGGATTTTATCTTCGACAGTTTTTGATTTACTGACTAACTCAGTTAATACTTTTTCGATAGAAGATGTTTGATCATCATTTAACAGAACTTTTTGTTTCAAAGTGCTTACAAGATTACTGATTGATTCATTCTTCTCTTGCGCTATAATATTTGTAAATTGAATGGCAAGAGTGAATATTAAAGTTAAGATCAGATTTTTCATTATTGTTTTCTCCTTAATGTTATTCAAAAATTATAAATTAAACTTGACAAAGCAAATGCAATCATCGTTCCATAAAGAAAACCTCTCATTAGAGCAAAAAGCCCTCGATGAAATCAATAAATTCAGAAATCAGCTACAAAATGAAGGTTACATTGTAGACGAACCGACTAAAAAACAATACAACTATGAAGTGATCATCAGTCGAGGTAAAGAAAACATAAAACTGATGGTATACTTTGGCAAAAAAGGAATCAAAACTGTGCTTCAGGGAAATCCGAATTCTGAATTTTACAAACAAGTAGATTCGCTTCTAAATTTCAAATTGAATTTTCAGAGCGAAGAATTGTCAGAACCGGAATCATACATTGGTTCGGATGAAAGTGGCAAAGGAGATTTTTTCGGTCCTTTGGTAGTTTCAGCCTTTGCTGTTGATTACGCAACAAGGGAAAAATTAAAATATTTAAACATCAAAGACAGTAAAGAAATTTCCGATAATGAAATCAGTAAAACTGCTTCGGAGTTAATTAAAAAATTTAAGGATAGAATTGCAGTAATAGAAATTCATCCCAAAAAATATAACGAGTTATATGATAGCTTTAAGAATTTAAATTCAATTTTGATATGGGCTCATTCAAGAGCTATTGAAGAACTGCATAAGAAATTTCATTACTCTCAGATTGTGATTGATAAATTCTGTGCAGAAGATTTGATCAGAACTGAACTGAATAAAAAAATAAATGATTATGATTTAATCCTGACAGAAAAAGCAGAACGATTTACAGGTGTAGCAGCTGCCTCGATAATTGCAAGAAGCAGGGTAATAAACTGGTTCAAAAAGAAAAGTGCAGAGTTAAAAATTGATTTACCTCTTGGTTCATCAGAAAAAGTTAATGATGTTGCAAGTCACATTAAGAATAAATTTGGAAACGATGTTTTATCTGAATTAATTAAATTGCATTTCAAAAATTTTAAGAATATTTGATTGATAACATAAGGAAAAAGAAATAATGGCTAAAAAAAATGAAATAAGAAGAATAGGAATTTTAACAGGTGGAGGAGATTGTCCCGGCTTAAATGCTGTTATAAGAGGTGTTACCAAACCGGCTGAAGATTATGGTATGACAGTATTCGGTATTTTAGATGGTTTTGAAGGATTAGTTGAAGGTAAAGCCAAAGAACTGACCAATCAGGATGTTTCCGGAATATTGGCTCGTGGAGGAACCATTCTTGGTTCATCAAACAAAGGCGACCCGTTTCATTGGCCTGTTGAAAAAGATGGGAAAATTGAAATTCAGGATAAATCTCAGGCAGCAGTAAATAATTATAAGACTTGGGGATTGGATGCATTAATTGCAATCGGTGGTGATGGTACAATGCATATTTGTAACAAGCTTTCTCAAATGGGATTAAATGTTATAGGTGTACCCAAGACAATTGACAATGATCTCGAAGCGACAGACTTAACTTTTGGACACGATTCTGCTGTTTATGTTGTCGCAACTTCTCTTGATAGATTGCACACAACTGCAGCATCACATCATCGTGTATTAGTTGTTGAAGTTATGGGAAGATATGCCGGATGGATAGCTCTTAACGGAGGATTGGCTGGTGGTGCAGATATAATTCTAATTCCTGAAATCCCTTTCTTCTGGGAAAAAGTGTATGCTAAAATAAAAGAACGTGAATTGATGGGAAAAAAATTCAGTTTGGTTTGTGTAGCTGAAGGTGCTAAACCTCTTGGCGGTGATATCGTAACAAGAGGCACAGATGCTAAAAGAACTGATCCAATTCAACTTGGTGGAATAGGAAAGGTTGTAGCAGATAAAATTGAAGAAAATACAGGAAGAGAAACCAGAGTAACAGTTTTAGGTCATTTGCAACGAGGCGGAAGTCCTACACCTTTTGATAGAATTTTATCTACAAAATTTGGTGCTTTTGCTATTGATTTAGTTGCTCAAAAAAAATTTGGTCGAATGGTAGCTTTGAAAGGAAATGAAATTAAAAGTGTTAAAATAGAAGATGCAATCTCCCGTCAGAAATTAGTAAAACCAGATGATCAGGCAGTAATAGCTGCTAGAAGAGTTGGAATTTCATTCGGTGATTGATTTGTAATTTCATAGCTCGTCAATTATATTTGGCGTGCAAAAAATTAAAGTTTTGGGGTCGTAGTTCAGCCCGTTTTTCGAAGAAAGAC
>JAIMAZ010000305.1 GCA_023511695.1 Ignavibacterium sp. | reverse complement strand
GAAACTCCATCAAACATATTTTTAATTCCTTACGATAAAAGAATAATCAGTAAACAATAAAATAAATGATATTAACAAAAACAATAAAGCAACTCCAACGAATACTCTGAAAGTTTTACTTTCACTTCTAAGGTGCATAAATATAGTTAAAACAAGATATGTTTTAATCGTAGCAATGGTCAAAGCGGTTGCAACAGTCAGTTTGCCAAAATTTATTCCTGCAACTGCAACTGTAATTCCCGTTAGAGCCATAAGTGCCATCCAAACGAGAATATAAATACCATAGCCGTGACTATGCTGAGTATGTTGTTCAGAATGATTATCCATCTATAAATCCTTAATATCAAGTTATCAAATAAAATAATGGGAACAGGAAAATCCAGATTATATCAACAAGATGCCAATACAATCCGGCAGCTTCGAGTTTAACATAATTGTCGTGAGTAATTACATCTTTCATAGTAAATGCTGTCATAAACGCAATGATTACAACACCGATAATCACATGCAAACCGTGTAAACCAGTCATAACATAATAAAGTCCAAAAAATAAAATTTCACCGGAAGGTTTTGATAACAAAGTATCTGAACCCGGATAAATTCCGTGATGAAATTTTGCTCCCCACTCGAAATATTTATTAACCATAAATCCAAGAGCAAGGACAATAGTAAGCAGTTGAAATATTATAGATAAAGATTTCTGCTTCCTTTGTATAGCTGCAATCGAAAGAGCCATAGTTAAAGAGCTTGTAAGAAGAATTGCTGTATTAAATGTTCCTATTACTGTATTTAGCTCTTTAGCAGCAAGATGAAATTCATTAGGATGAGTAAATCTGTACACAGAATACAGAATAAACATACCTCCGAACAATAAGAGTTCGGTAAATAAGAACAACCACATTCCCATTCGGGAAGCTACATCATCTCTGTGGATGTGAGCTGCAGCTGAATGTTGAACGCTCACTTTGCCTCCTGAGTTTGTAATACTAATTCATTATCCTTGTACTGATAAGGTGATTCTGTTACAACGGGAATATCAATAAAGTTTTCATGTACCGGTGGAGTAGCAATTTGCCATTCAAGAGTTTCACCACCCCAGATATTCTTTTCAGTTACTTTGGCACCTTTGAATAAAGCATAAATCAAATTTCCGAACATAAGGAACAGAGCAGGAACGAGAATCCATGAGCCAATTGTTGAAATAACATGATAGATTTGATATTCAGGTAAATAATCATAATATCTTCTTGGCATTCCTAACCAGCCCATAATGAACATCGGGAAATACAAAGTATTAAATCCGACAAACAATGCCCAGAAAACTTTCTTTGCAAGATTAATGTTATACATCTTACCGAACATTTTCGGAAACCAATAATGAAGTGCCGCAAAAAATCCGAATCCGGTTCCACCAAACATTACATAATGGAAATGTGCAACAATGAAAGATGTATCGTGAACCTGAATATCAACTGATAGAACTCCTTGCATAACACCAGTTAAACCACCAATAGAGAATTGAAAAATAAATGCAAGCACATAAAGCATCGGCGGCTGAAGATCAATTGAACCTTTATAAAGGGTAGCAACCCAGTTAAAAACTTTTATAGCACTTGGTATTGCGACAATCATTGTAAGTAATGAAAATATCAACTGACCAGTGTCACTCATTCCTGCAGTAAACATATGATGAGCCCAAACCAAAGACCCGAATAAAGCAATTGCAATAGATGACATTGCAATGAATTTATAGCCAAAAATCGTACGATGTGCAAACACAGGAATAATTTCTGAAACAACTCCCATTGCAGGAAGAATCATAATGTAAACTGCAGGATGTGAATAAATCCAGAATAAATGTTGATAAAGAACCGGATCACCGCCTAATGCAGGATCAAACAATCCAACTCCGAAAATTCTTTCAATTCCTACAAGCAGTAAAGTAATACCAATTATGGGAGTAGCCAAAACCTGAACCCACGCAGTTGCATAAAGAGACCAGACAGAAAGCGGCATTTTGAACCATTCCATTCCTGGTGCTCTCATTCGATGCACAGTTGTAACAAAATTTAATCCGGTAAGTATTGATGAGAAACCAAGTATAAATGCTGCGAATAATGCCGGGATTACATTTGTATTTGTTCTGACACTATAAGGAATATAAAAAGTCCATCCTGTATCAGCAGGACCGCCAGGGATTAAAATAGAAATGATTGCCAGTATTCCCCCTATTGCATATAAATACCAAGATAAAAGATTTAATCTTGGAAATGCAACATCTCTGGCACCGATTAATATTGGCAAAAAGAAGTTGCCAAATACTGCCGGCAATCCTGGAACAACAAAAAGGAAAATCATTATAACTCCGTGCAAAGTAAAAATGGAGTTATAAGTTTGCGGATCCATTATTGTTCTGCCTGGTGTAAGCAGTTCGAGTCGCATCAGGAAACCGAAAACCACACCAACAATTAAAAATATTGTGAGTGAAATCAGATAGAGCAATCCAATGCGTTTGTGATCGGTTGAAAGCAGCCAACCCCAAATGCCAGTGTGTTTACCCTTGTACTCAAGGTAACTTACATCATTGCCATTATTGCTTAAAATATTTTCATTACTCATATAATTACTACCTTAAATTAGAATTAACTTTCTTAGGTTTGAATTTAATGTATAAAATAAAAATACCAACGAAGAATAATATCAGCACTCCGAAAATTCTTGTCAGATTAAGTACATAAGTTCTGCCTTCAGGTTTATAAGTAAAACAAAACTGTAAAACCTTAGCTACAGTTGGTGAAATTTTACTTTCTGATGTTTCATAAATTGCCATTTTAAAGTCGAACGGCAGAATGCCGAAACCACTTCTTTCAGAGAATGCCGGGAAAAGATAGCGACAAATTTTTCCTTTACTATCAACGAAAATAAAAGTACCGGCGTGTCTGAAGTCTTTACCTTCCCGTTTGAAAAAGAAACCTGCTTTGTCGCTAACAGCTCTTATACTTGCAGAATCGCCTGTAAGAAATTTCCAGCTTTCAGGCGGAATATATTTATCAATCGTCTGTAAGAAAACTTCTTTTCTTTTAAGAGCATTTGCAGGCTTCTCAGTTTCGTCCATACTAATTGTAACAACATTGTAATCAACACCAATAACCAAATCAGTTTTATTTATGATGTCAGCAAGTTCCATCATCAATGGGCTGCAAATACCAGGACATTCATAATAAACAAAAGCTAATACTGTAGGTTTTGTGAATAATTCTCTCAGAGAATATTCTTTCCCGTATTCGTCAACAAATTTTGTATCAAGTGGAAGATAAGCACCCAGTTGCTCTTCCACTCCGATCTCAAGCTTTTTACCAACACCATTAGAATATGAGACTTGCGTAATAAACAATAAAAGTAAAAATATTTTTGCTAATCTTTTCATTATATAATACTTATTAAAAACATGTATAGCTCTGACCATTGCTGATCTGATAAATTGAAAACTCTTCCGTTAAATCCATTTTGATTCACATTATTTAAAACAATTTTTCTAAAATTTTGTTCACTGTTCATACCGTCAAAATTTTTGACCAGAAACATTAATGCAACTCGTTTATCACTAGTAACC
>JAIMAZ010000031.1 GCA_023511695.1 Ignavibacterium sp. | reverse complement strand
AATCTACAAAGCAGGATATGAAATTGTTGTTGAAACTACTTTCACGAGAGAAATACTTTTTGGAGATACGATAGTCAAATCATCAAATGCAAAAGAAAGAATCGGTTCAACGGGAAGTCCCGACAAGGACCTTAAATGGAAAAGAAAAATTTTCTCCGATGACTATTACACGAAGCTGATAACTCAAAGTGATGAAAATTTATTCGAGTTCTATCGAAATAAAGAGTTTTTCGAAAAGTTTTTACAAACCAGTATTGATTTGAACAAACCAACATTAAACTTCGATAAAGCAGAATTTCAGCTTCCCACCGAAAATGAATATATTGTTATTGTTCCCGGTGCGCAGGAAAAAGCGAGACGATGGTCAGAAAAGAAATTTGCTGAGTTAATTAAACATTTGCTTTCCGTTTATCCGTTTGATATCGTGATTGCTGGTTCTGTTTCGGAGAAATCAATAATAAATTCAATTCTGAAAGATGTTGACTCTGCAAGAGTTCACGATTTATCAGGGAAAACAACATTGCCTCAATTCGGAAAAATTATTTCCGTTGCTAAGTTTTTAGTTTCGAACGAAACCAGCGCTGTTCACTTTGCAGCTGCAGTTAGCAAAAAATTCGTTTGTATATCAAACGGAAAGCATTTCGGAAGATTTAATCCTTATCCACGAGAAATGAATTTAGTTTGTTCATATCTTTATCCCGATTATATAGAAAAAAATCTGAACAACCACTTATTACTTGCTGAACAATTCAGATATGAATCAAAACTTGATATTAATGAAATATCAGTTGAAAAAGTTTTTGAGACAACTTCAGAAATGATTGAAACAACTAATTAAGGAATAGTTTAAATTTCGGAAGAATAAATGAGATTTTTATGAATATCGGAATTGTTGCCAACATAACAAAAGAAAGCGTGATGGAAGTTGTTGCAACTTTCATTAAAAAGCTTAAGCAGAACAAAATTGATTATCTTCTCACGCACTCTCTTCAGGAATCAGACGGGAAAGTTTTAATAGAAATTGAAGATGATTTTGTTGTTGATGATACTGAATTATATGAGCAGAGCGATTTAATTATTTCTTTTGGCGGCGATGGAACAATGCTTGCCACAGCATTTAATGCACAAAAATTTGATAAACCAGTGCTTGGAATAAATCTCGGCAAACTTGGTTTTCTTGTTGAAGCAGATATTTCAAATCTTGATTTTGTTATTGATACCATAAAAAACAAAAAATACTCAATTGAAGAAAGAATGATAATTGAAGGTGATTGCACAGATTATAAATGCGAAAAGATGATTGCAATTAACGATCTTGTTATTGATAAGGGCGGTTGGCCTAAGATGATTGAACTCACTGTTTGGGTTGACGGTGAATATGTTACTACTTTCACTGCTGATGGACTAATTGCTGCAACTCCAACAGGTTCAACCGGTTATTCAATTTCAGTCGGCGGACCAATTGTAAATCCACAAGCTGATGTGATAACACTTTCGCCAATTTCGCCTCATAGCTTAACAATAAGGCCAATTGTTCTTCCAAGCCGAAGCGAAATTGTCATTAAAGCAGATTCACTGCATAAAGACATAAAAGTAAATTGCGATGGTCAGCGTTCTTATTCATTCCCTCCGCCGATGGAAATTAAAGTAAGGAAGAGTGAAAGATCTTTGAAGTTAATACATACTTCTATCACAACTTATTTCGAAACTTTACGAAAAAAACTTTTATGGGGTATAGATACAAGATATTCTAATAAAGGAAATAAAAAATGAAGGGATTGATTTTAATAATTTTACTTTCTGTTTCCGCTATTAACGCTCAGCAGTTTAATAACTCTACAATTGACACAGTTAAAAACAAAAAAATGCTGATTGGTTTTTGCACGCGTGAAGCATTTCAGGACACAGCATTCAAAGATTGGTTTGATGAACAATACAAAAATTATCAGCCCGATTATGAAGTACTTGATAAACTAGAAGGAAAACTTGATGATATTTCGATTACAATAGTTATGGGAACCTGGTGCAGTGATTCAAGAGAACAAGTTCCTTCTTTTTACAAAATTCTTGAAGAATTGAATTTTGATACAAATAAAATTACCCTTATTTGTGTTGATAGAAAGAAAAAAGGTTTATCCGATGAAGCAGATAGATTAAATATTGAATTAGTTCCTACAATTATTTTTTATCGGAATAATGAGGAAATTGGCAGAATTATCGAAACTCCTGCTGAAACTCTGGAAAAAGATATGCTGGAAATTGTGAGTAAATAATCACGAAACATTTTCTTATAAATCACATCTAATAACGCAAAAAACTAATTACCTTGACAGAACAAATCTGTTAGAATAAATTTGACAAAAAAAATAAAAAGGGAAAAATGAACGCAATTAAAACAGTATTCTTAATGTCATTGATGATGGCTTTATTCCTGGTTGTTGGATATTTGCTTGGCGGCAAATCAGGAATGACCATCGCATTTATATTTTCACTTGTAATGAACTTTGGTTCTTACTGGTTTTCTGACAAAATAGTGCTTGCAATGTACAAAGCTAAACCAGTAACCAGGGCAGAAGCGCCAAGATTTTATGATATGATTGAGCGGCTTGCAAAGAATGCTAATCTTCCGATGCCTAAAGTATATATCATAAACGATCCAACTCCTAATGCTTTTGCTACAGGAAGAAATCCACAAAATGCTGCTGTAGCCGCAACAACCGGAATTCTTCAAGCTCTCAATGATGAAGAGATTGCCGGCGTAATGGCACACGAACTTGCACACGTTAAGAACCGAGATATATTAATCAGCACAATTGCCGCAACTCTTGCCGGAACAATTTCGTACATTGCACAAATGGCAGGATGGCTCGCAATGTTTGGAAGAAATGATGATAGGGAAGAAGGCGGAGGATTAGGCGGATTGTTTCTGATTATTCTCTCTCCAATAATTGCAATGTTAATTCAAATGGCTATATCACGCTCAAGAGAGTTTATGGCTGATGAAGGCGGTGCAAAGATTAGTGGCAATCCACTTGCACTTGCAAATGCGCTTGCAAAAATTTCAAGGGCAAATCAGATTCATCATATGCGTGATGTAAATCCAGCGACAGCCCATATGTTTATAATCAGCCCATTGTTTGGAGGATTAGGAAAATTGTTTTCAACTCATCCTCCGGTTGAAGAAAGAATTAAAAGATTGCAGGAACTTGCTGCAGGCAGAAGATAATAATTTTTTAAACGCTTGAATAGAAATTGCTTTCTTATGATATTAGCAGTGTGATGAAAAAGAAATTAAATACAATAGCCGGAATACGAAATTATTCGTTCCGGCTTTTTTTATTAATCATTCTTTTGAGTACAGTTTCTGTTCATTGTCAATCGAAAACAAATCTCGAAATATTCTTTAGTCAGATTGATTCAGCCGGAAAGGAAATTTTTTCAAACATTTCTGATAAAAACACTCCGATAAAAATTAACTTTCTTTCTGGTTCAGAGTACTCAATTCTGGAGAATCGCTTAACATCATCGTTGATTAAGAATGGGTTGAAAATTAGTCCGGATGAAAATAGTTCATTAAAACTGAACTTTGCAATTAATGAAGCATCTGTCAAATACAAAGATTCGTTTCGCGATGGTTTATTCGGTGATGTTTTTGTTGAAAGAACAGTGGTTCTTAACGGAAATTTTTTAATTCCTGAGCAGAATCTATCAAAAGATTTTTCATATTCTAGTGCGGATACAATTAAATACGAACAGTTGAGCGATATTGAAAATCGTGCTTATCCTTTCACACAGAATAATCATCCTTCTGAACCATTTCTTTCAAGTTTAATAGAGCCCATTATTGCAGTCGGAGCGGCAGCAACTGCTGTGATTTTATTCTTTACAATACGCTCAAAGTAGAAAAATTACCTTTGATGCCTCTGCGATTTTAGTTATAATTGTGCAGTTTTTTAATCAATTTTAACGAATTTTATGCTGAAAAAATTATTTGCATTTACTCTGTTCGGTTTAATTATTTCTTCCTGTTCGGGTTCACTTGACACTACAAATCTCACTGCCGAAGAACGATTAGCTTATTCGATGAAACTTTATGAAAATGAAGACTATGAAGATGCTGCAAAAGAATTTGAAGCTCTGCTTCTTCAGTTTCCCGGAAGTGCTGTAAGTGATGACGCACAATTTTATCTCGGAATGACCAGATACAAAAGAGGCGAATACATAATTGGTGCTTATGAATTCAGTAAACTAATTAAAGGAATGCCTACAAGTGAATTTGTTCCGCAAGCTCAGTTTATGCTCGCAGAATGTTACTATCAGCTTTCTCCGGATTTTTCACTTGATCAGAAATATACAAAGAAAGCCATTGAAGAATTTCAGGTATTTATTGATTTCTTTCCCCTCGATAGCAAAGTAGCAGAAGCAGAAAAGAAAATTAATGAACTGAACGACAAACTTGCACGCAAAGAATACAGCACTGCTGTTATTTATGAAAAACTTGAGTATACAAAAGCAGCATTGAAATATTATGATAATGTAATGGAAATATATCACGATACCCAATATGCTCCGCTTGCACACTATAATAAGATAAATCTTCTTGTAAGTAAAAACCGAAATCAGGAAGCATTGGATGCTGCAAAATCATTTTTGCAGAAATATCCTAATGATCCGAATTTTTCATCAGTTGAAAGAATAAAATCATCTCTGGAAAGTAAACTTTCGGTAAGTAATTAAAATGAATGCAAAGAAAGTAAGTGATTCTCAGATAATAATGACAGAACTTGTTCTGCCTAATCACACAAATCAACTTGGGAATCTTTTAGGCGGACAGTTAATGCATTGGATAGATATTTGTGCAGCACTAAGTGCAGCAAAGCATTCAAATCGTGTTTGTGTTACTGCTTCGGTTGATAGAATTGATTTTCATCATCCTATAAGACTCGGTGATGCTGTTACACTTGTAGCTTCGGTTAACAGAGTATTCAGAACATCTATGGAAGTTGGTGTTAAAGTTTATGCACAAAATTTTCGCGATGGAACAAAGATACATACTAATACTGCGTACCTTACATTTGTTGCAGTTGATAATGAAGGCAAACCTGTTCCGGCGGCCGAAGCTGTTCCGGAAACTGAAGACGAAAAGAGAAGATATGAAGAAGCTCTTATCAGAAGAGAAACCCGTCTTAAAAACCGTTTACAGAATCAGTAAAATTTTAATTTTCGTTTTACTTTTTTCGCATATTTCTTTCCCGCAGATTCCTATTAATGGCTTTTGCAAAATTGATAAGTTTTCTGTTCCGGAAGGATTCACAAATCTTTTTCCGCTTAATTACAACAAAGATTCTTATACTGATCTGCTGCTTTTTAATCCACTTAAAAAAGAAACTTTTGTACTTAAAGGCGAACCCAACTTAAAATTCTCTCAACCTCAAACAATAAGTTTTCCTTTTGAGCCGAAACAGTTAAAACCAGTTTATGATTCATTGTTTCAGATTTCTTATTATGCTTTTACATCTAGACGAAGCAGAATATTCGGCACACTGACATTTAATGATAAAGGAATTCCTGAAGTTATTCATTCGGTAAAATTAAATTACTATCCGGATTTTATAGATGTAGCTGATTTAAATGAATCAGGCAACCCTTCTTTTTTAATAAGCGGAGAATCCTTCGATGGAATTTCTCTGCTAATATTGGTCAATAACAAATTTGAAGAAGAAAAAATTATTTCGGGAACATCTTTTTCTTTCGCTCAGTTTGTTCATCTTAACGGCGATGATATTATTGATATTATTGCTTACAATCTTTTTGATAAATCATTATACTTTTTGATAAACAACGGTAGAAATCAATTTACTACTTCAAGAAAACTGACATTCATCGAGCATATTAATTCACTTCACATATTTGATATCAACAGCGACTCATTTAAAGATATAATTTACACTTACAATAAAGGCATTAAAGTTCTGTTTGGCGATCCACTTTATCTATTTGAAAAATCAACTTCTGTTAATACCAATTATAATGTTGATAATATATCAATAGGCGACTTTAATCACGATGGTTTATTCGATTTAATATATTTCTCACGAAAAGATGGAATCATTTCAACTTTATTTGCAAAAAGCTCCTACTCTTTTCACAATGAAGTTGAGTATCTGAAGACTTCGTCTGTATCTGAGATTATTCCTTTCTTTTCAAAATTTGTTTATGGAGCAGCATACATAACTGATGACGGTGAGTTGGGAATTCTTTCGGAAGTTAATTCATTTAAAGATGATGTTGTGCTTGCACTTTCAATTTCTCCTGAGGAAATAATTCTGTTTGATTATAACAATAACGGAATAAATGATTTTGCAATTGTTGATAATAAATCCAAACAGCTCAGGTTTATCCTGAGAAATAATTTTGGAATACCAGCTTACTATTTTGCTATCAAATATTTTGGAAATAATGACAAGTTAATTTGTTTCGATAAAGAAAGTAATGAAAAGATTTTCTATTTATATTCAATTAATGAAAGATTGATAGAAATATTTTACATCAACTTTTTAAATTTCACTGTTAAAAGAGAATATCTTTATTCGGAAGGCAAAATTATTGATATTATGATTTCAACTTCTGCTGAAGAAAAACCGAACATTCATCTTTTATATCAGAAAGATAACAAGCTCAAATATGGAGTTTATACTTACTCATCAATAAAGTATATTCTTATAAACTATCCTGAAATTTCAGGCAATTGGTTTGATGCAGTGATTGTCAATCCACACAAAAATATAATTGCTCACTGGCTAGGGAGCGGAAATCAGTACCAACTAAAGTTTATTGAATTTTTTCCAAAGACAACTAAAGAAGAAATTGTTTATAGTCTGACTACCGATAGAAAAATTAAAACTTATTCTACCAAAGATCTTCTTTCAGAGGATTTATTTTTATATTCGTCTGTAGCAGAAGATTATTCAAAGCTGAGGATTATACTTTACGACCAAGACATATCCGTTTTAACTAAAAAGAATATAGTGCGTAATTTTAATAAATCAGCAAGTCCGGTTAAAATCTCTTTTGGATACGATAACTTATTATATTTTTATAGTGAAGCTTTAAAAAGTTTAAATCGTATTTTTATAAATCGGTATTATAGCAGGGTGATTATAAAGCCCTTGGCTGAAGATATAAACATTAAAAAATTTATTGTAACAAAGCTGGATACAAGAAACAAACATCTAATTTATATTGATTCAGAGGATAATTTAGTTAAGGTTAAAAAAATATCGTGATAAAAAAAATCGCTCTATCATGTATTATTATCTTTTATTCTGTTTCTTTTGCACAAGAACTTACCCGGCAAAAGTTAGATTCTTTATTTAATCTTTTTGTTTATGTAAGAAGCGAAAATAAAATCGAATCAGAAAAACCTGCTGGCTTTCCACAACAACCTGAAAAGTGTGGATTTGAGCTTGTAAATACTATTGCATTAAACATTGATAAGTTTTTACCAGAGCAACAATCAATTCTTAAAGCCTTACTTCAGAGGCCTATTCTTCAGAAAAGCATTGTGACACCAAGAGGATATTTCAGGATTCATTATGATGAAACTGGTGTTAATGCACCCAGATATTCTTTAACTGAGCTTGCTTTGGCTCTTGATTCAGCATACAACTTTGAAGTTAACTTTCTTGGTTATCCGCCTCCTCCGGTTGATAATGTAAACGGAGGTGATAGCAAATATGATATTTACATTCTTGATTTAGGCGGCAGTTATTATGGTTATACTCAGTTTGAAGATGACCTTGGTGGTGGTAAATATACCTCGTTTACAGTTATTGATAATGATTATCAAGGTTACTACACAACAGGAATTGAAGGGGCAAGAGTTACATCTGCACACGAATTTCATCATGCAATTCAAGTGGGAAATTATATCTACAGAGAGCCGGATCTTTTTTATTACGAAATAACTTCAACTGCAATGGAAGAATTTGTGTTCGATGATGTTAACGATTATTATGCTTATATGTCAGACTATTTTAATAATCCAACGAGACCTTTTATCCAAAACAATGGCTATAATCTTGCAATATGGAATATTTTCCTGAAAGAAATATTTGGATTCGATATTCTTAAAAGACAATGGGAGCTAATGCCTTCTGCAAGAGCTTTGAACGCAATTAATATCAGTATGAATGAAAACAACTCAACTCTAAGAAATGAATTAAACAGATTTGGTGTTTGGACTTATTTTACAAATTACAGAAGTATTCCGGGAAAATTTTTCGATGAAGCTGCCAACTATCCTTTAATAAGAACATCAACTCCGATGGTTTTTAATCCGCCATCAAAAAGTTTTTCTATGAGCACAAGACCAACTACAAATTATTTTCTTAAAATAATTGATGGTAGAGATACTTTAATTTCAATTATTTCAAACTCTGATTTTGTTTCAGGCACAGACAGTGCAAATAACTTTTTCGATTTTGAGTATATACTTTACAGCGACACATCTATTGGGGACAGAAAATTATCAGGTTTTTATTCCGCAACATTGAATGCATCTCCACAAAATTTCTGGAGCGCTTCTGAAATTCTTAACAACCTTGTTATTTATGGAGATTCAACTTTTAAATTTTCGGATGATGATGAAGAAACTTTTGCGTTTCCAAATCCATACAGATATAACAAAAAATACGGGCTCGGAAACTTTGTTTATATTCAGATTCAAAATTCAGAACTTGGTGATGAAGTAGATTTTAGTGTTTTTACAACTTCAATGCAATTGGTTTACAATTCAAGGGAATCCGTTTCGTTTCTTCCAAATGGTGCAAAAGGAATTAAATACGAAGTAAAGAACTTTGATAAAAAACATCTTGGTTCGGGTGTTTATATCTATACAATTAAAAAACAAGATAAAACCATTTCTGGAAAATTTGTAGTATTTAATGAGTAATTATTCTTTAGAAGTAACGCAGCTTACAAAATATTTTGGCAGAAGACTAATCTTCAGCAATCTGAATTTCAAATTTGTTGATAATGGAATTTATGGAGTATCTGGTCCGAACGGTTCGGGTAAATCAACGCTTGTTAAAATTCTTGCCGGGATAATTGGCGCGAACAAAGGAAAAGTTACTCATAGCATAAATGGTAATGAAATAATTGAAGAGAAAATTCACAACCATATCGGATTTGTTTCTCCTTATCTGGTCTTGTATGAAGAATTCTCAGCTGAAGAAAATCTGATGATGTTTGCCAAAATAAGAGGAGTTGAATACAACAAACAAAGAGTTGATTATCTTTTTGAAAAATTTCTGCTTCTTAAACGCAAAGATGATTTTGTAAAAACATATTCATCCGGAATGAAGCAAAGACTTAAATTTATTTTCGCTCTTATGCATTCGCCGCAACTTATAATTTTAGATGAACCGACTTCAAATCTTGATGATGAAGGAAAAAATTCTGTATATGAAATTATTCGCGAAGAAGGAAAGAAAAACATCATACTAATCGCATCAAATGAAAGAAACGACCTTGAGCTTTGTTCCGAAACAATATTTCTCGAAAACTATAAACAGATAACCGGATGAATTCAAAGGCATACAATCTTTTTCTGAAAGATTTCAGATCAGAACTCCGGACAAGATATGCAATCAATGCACTTGCAATGTTTATTATTGTTGCAATAAGTGTAATACTGTTTTCAATTGGTAACGAAAAAATAAATGAAAATCTTACAGCAGGACTATTCTGGGTTGTTATATTCTTTACTGCAATGAGCGGATTATCACGTGCTTTTGTATCTGAAGAGGAAAGGGGAACAACTTTAACACTTCAATTGATTGCTTCTCCGACAACAGTTTTTTCAGGAAAATTAATTTTTAATGTGATTCTAGTTTTCGCAATGAATGCAATTATAGCTTTGCTTTACGGAACATTATTCGAAGACTTTGTTATTAAAAATTTCCTATTGTTTTTAGCAACTTTTGTACTCGGAAATATTGGATTAGCGGTCTCATCAACAATAATTGCTGCAATAATAGCGAAAGCGGGCGCAAAAGGGACTCTCTATCCGGTACTTTCTTTTCCGATTTTATTGCCTTTAATTTTAACTTGCGTTCAATTAACATTGTTCTCGTTCGATGGCACTAGCTTTGACAAATCTAAGTTTGAATTAGCAATTGTTGTAAGTTATGATGTGATTATGATTACAGTTTCGTATCTTTTGTTTGATTTTATTTGGCAAGAATAGCAATTTTTTACAATAATTAAATAACTAATCTTATGGTCTGGAAAATATTTTTATTTCTGCTTTTAGCTTTTGTCTCAGTGGCTGGAATTGCTTTTCCCATTGTTGAGAAGCCATCTGCCTGGTATGAATTTCCTTTCATTCCGGGACTTGAAGAAAATGCAAAAATCATATTTTTTCATGTACCCACTGCGTGGGTTACAGTAATTGCATTTTTAATGTCCACCGTTTTCAGTTTCAGATATCTGAAGAACAAAAATTTAGATGATGATTTAAAATCTTATGTAGCCGCTCAACTTGGAATGGTTTTTTGCATTCTGGCAACTGTAACAGGAGCTGTTTGGGCTAAATTTGCCTGGGGCGCTTTCTGGAGCTGGGATCCAAGACAAACAAGTATATTTGCTTTGCTATTAATTTACGGCGCCTGGTTTGCACTTCGTTCTTCAATTGAATCGGAAGAAAAACGGGCAACACTGTCTTCAGTTTATTCAATTATTGCTTTTGTAACTGTTCCGTTTTTCATTTTTGTGATGCCCAGAATTATGACTGGTTTACATCCCGGTTCTGCTGATGATACAAATTTAGGACCCGTGGTAAACTTTAAAATGAATTCGAATATGTTGCTAATATTCTTTTTATCTTTAATTGGATTTACGATTTTGTATTTTTGGATGTGGCAGGTAGGTTACAAATCACTTATTTATAAAGAAAAAATTCAGAAACAATTATTAAGAGGTTAACTTGGAAGAGTTTCTAACTAAAAATGCAATTTACATCGTAATGATTATCGTCCTTATTGTATGGACAGGAATTTTCTTTTATATGTTAAATCTGGATAAACGAATTAAAAGTGTCGAAAAAGAATTAAAAGGAGAAAAACATGAAAAATAAATATATCTTCGGCGGAATTATCATTGCTTTATTTCTGGGAATAATGGGTTATCTTTTTACTCAAAGTAATATAAAGTATGAAAACGATTTCTCGGTTGTAAAGTCAACTGATAAAACTGTAAAAGCAACCGGAAGCTGGGTAAAAGAAAAACGATATGAAATGAATTCAGAGACTAAAACTTTTACCTTTTATATGGTTGATGCAAATGGAAATGAAATGAAAGTAGTGTATGAAGGTGCAATGCCGAACAACTTTGAATCAGCTACCAGCGTTGTTGTTACAGGTACTTATAAAAACGGATATTTTCATGCAAAAGATATTTTAACCAAATGTCCAAGCAAATATCAGGATCAGCAAACAACACAAACTTCAAGTATGTAAAAGCTCAGGGGAGATGATTAAAATTTTCAGAAAGGAATTTTTATGGTAGGCAGCATTATACTTTCTTTGGCTCTGGTTTTCAGTATCATTTCAATGGTACTTTATTATCTTACATTCAAAGGATACAACAATACATTAAACTTTGCCCGCGTTTTTTATCACGCAATGGCAATCTTTGTAATTGCAGCATCCACATTTTTATGGTATGCAATCTTAACACATCAGTATCAGTATAAGTACATTTTCAGTTACAGTAATAACTCATTATCAACCGGTTTGTTATTATCTTCATTTTGGGGCGGTCAAGAAGGAAGCTTTATGCTATGGCTGCTTCTTACAGCTATTATAGGTGTAATACTTCAGTCTTATGCTTCCAAGCGTGGAGATTTGGAACCAAGAGTAATGACTGTATTTACTCTTGCAACTACATTCTTACTTGTGATGGTTTCTCCCTGGTTCAAGAATCCTTTTGAATATATCTGGGTTACACCGGTATTTATTGAAATGAAATCAATAAACCCGCAATTCCTGAGCATGCCATTCATACAGAATTTTATTTTTACTGATCAACAAACTGGTGGAAGTTTTGTTCAGATGAGTAAAGACTTATATGCTCAACTTACTTTGAGTGGAATTTCTGTTAATGATTTCATTATCAATGGCAGAGGTCTTAATCCACAGTTGTTAAATTTCTGGATGCAGATTCATCCACCAATTTTATTTGTTGGTTTTGCAATGGCAACAGTTCCATTTGCATTTGCTCTGGCTGCGTTAATGAAAGATGATTATAAAGAATGGATTAGTCAGGCATTTCCGTGGCTGCTTGCAGGAACAGGAATACTTGGTTTGGGAATTATGCTCGGAGGTTATTGGGCTTATGAAATGCTTGGTTGGGGCGGATATTGGGCTTGGGATCCAGTTGAAAATTCAAGTTTAATTCCTTGGTTGATTGGTGTGGCAGCAATTCACACAATGCTTGTTCAAAAAAGATCTCAACAAAAAGGCGAGGGAATTGGAAGATATGCAAAGACAAATTTAATCCTTAGCATTCTTGTCTATATTTTAGTCCTTTACAGCACATTCCTAACAAGAAGCGGTGTACTTGGTGATGCATCTGTACATTCCTTTGTTGATCCGGGAATGGTAGTTTATCTCTTTTTAATTGTATTTATAAGCTCATTTGCTTTACTTGGTTTGGGGATGGTTGCTTACAGATGGAAAAGTTTAAATCAACAGGCACCTCAGGATGAAGGATTGCTCTCGAGAGAATTAGCGCTTTTCACAGCAGCTATTGTTCTTTGTGCTTCTGCTCTTATTGTTTTTGTCGGAACATCCTCCCCTCTATTTGGTCAATCAGTTGATGTATCATTTTATAATGAGATGCATGTTCCTCTTGCAATAATTGTTGGATTATTGAATGGAATAAGTTTGATTCTGAAATGGAAAAACACAAGTACAAAAGAATTAATAAATGGCTCTATCAGAGCATTGGTTATCAGTATAATTATTACTGCACTGATTGTTGTTTTTGGTGGTGTAACAGATATAATGATGATACTTCTTACATTCGCATCTTCTTTTGCTTTGGTTGTTAATGCCGAAATTGCAATTAACATCATTCGTAAAAATCTTAAAATGCTTGGTGCATATCTTGCGCATATTGGATTGGCAATTTTTATTCTTGGAGTAATTGGTTCTGCAGCACATAGTTCAGAGAAAACAATTGATCTAATAAAAGGTAAACCTGTAGAAGCATTTGGTTATCAAATGATATTTACCGGATATGAACCAATTG
This sequence comes from Ignavibacterium sp., assembly GCA_023511695.1. Taxonomy (GTDB): domain Bacteria; phylum Bacteroidota; class Ignavibacteria; order Ignavibacteriales; family Ignavibacteriaceae; genus Ignavibacterium. The sequence goes on along the minus strand of JAIMAZ010000031.1, from coordinate 2,806 downwards.
AAAACGGAACTAAGTACGCATTTAATATAAAATTGAGTAAAGATGGCAAAGAATATTCAGCAGCTCCGATTATGTACATTGCCGAATATAATAACAGCTTGATGCGCGAGCCATCTATTTTGGTTACGCCGACAAAAGATATATACATTGCTCCACTTGGTTACGATGAAGGAGGAAATCAACCACAAAACACTTCTTTGCGTATTGAGAAAGGATCTACAGTTGATTATAACGGAGTGAAAATTTCCTTTACAAAGTTTAATATGTCTCCGGATGTTATGAAAGCTATGCAGGAAGGAAAAGATTTTCAGATAGGAGCTGTAATAACAATTGAGGGCAATGGCAAAAAAGAAGAAGTTGAATTACTCAGAAAACAAAGCGGTGGTGAAGTTGAGTTTACAGCTTATGAATCAAAAGTTCTTAATCTTAAACTTCAGTTAGCAAATTTATCTGCAAGTGGTATAGAATTAATCCCGTCAACTCTCGATGCACAACCAGATAATAAACCTCAGGAAAAGAAAGAGGTTCTTACTGTGACTGCAAGTGTTAAACCATTTGTTAGTCTCGTCTGGATTGGAGTTCTGGTTATGGTAATTGGATTTTTTGTTGCAGTATCAAGAAGATTAAAAGATTCGTTAATAGCTTAGATTCAATTGAAGATTATAAAAAAGGAGTGAATCATTCACTCCTTTTTTATTAAGAATCAAATCTTAACTTTCTACTTCTTCTAAAACAGGAACCTTAACAATTTTTCTTGGTTTGAATTCTTCTTTCTTTGCTTTCCCGTTTTTACCATTCTTCTTTGTCTTGGAACCAAATCCTTCGGGATTATTTTTATCAGCATAATTTTTATAAGTAAAGATTTTATGCTGGTAATTTCTCATAATAATTTTCTCTTCGTCATGATGAAGGACATAGTTCGGAACGAGAGGAATTTTTCCTCCTCCGCCAGGAGCATCAATAACAAAGTGGGGAACTGCAAGTCCTGATGTATGACCTCTTAAAGCTTCAAGAATCTTCAATCCCGTTTCAACAGATGTACGGAAGTGATTTGCGCCTTTAGTTTCATCAGCCATATACATATAATAAGGACGAACTCTTATCTTAAGAAGTTTCTGAACTAATTCTTTTACAACAGCTGGATCATCATTAACACCTTTCATAATAACCATTTGATTACCCATTGGTATTCCTGCATCAGCCATCATCTGACAAGCTTTGGAGCTTTCTGGGGTAATTTCCCATGGATGATTGAAGTGTGTGTTACAATAAATCGGATGATATTTTTTCAGCATATTAACAAGCTTTGGTGTAATGCGATGTGGTAACACACAAGGCATTTTAGTGCCAAGTCTTATTATTTCAATATGCGGTATCTGTCTTAATCTTTGCAGAATTTTTTCGAGCATTGCATCGGTAAGCATTAAGGGATCGCCGCCGGATAGAATAACATCACGGATTTCAGTATGCTCTTCAAGATACTTGAAAGCGCTATCTAATCCTTTCATGGAAATTTTTTCATGGTCGCCGACTTTTCTTTTTCTTGTACAGAAGCGGCAATAAATTCCGCACTGACTAGTGACAAGAAACAATGCACGATCGGGATAGCGATGTGTGATATTTGGAACCGGGCTCATTGCGTCTTCCATCAGAGGATCTTCTTCTGCATCAAAGTCCTCTAATTCTTTTTTATCAGGAACGCACTGCAACCAGATTGGATCCCCTGGATAACGGATTAAGCTTAAGTAATAAGGGTTAATACGGGCTTGGAAAAATCCATCGAGTTCTTGAGCGACTTTGCGATCAAGACCGAATTTTTCGACAAGTTGGTCAACAGTGTGAACACTGTCCCGTATCATTTGCTGCCAAAGTTCCATAACGAATCCTCAGTTATTCTTGTTATTAAAATATTTCCCGAAAATCAGCAGGTTATCTCCTACTGAATAAAAATCTTTTATCTCAGATAAAATTGTATAGTTATTTCTGAGATAGAAACTCTGTGTTGAAAGATAACTGTCTTTGGAAGATGTTTCTGCAAGTATCCATCTTCCTTTTCTTTCCTTTACAAAGTTTTCTGCATGATCCAATAAATTCTTGCCGATTCCTTTTCCTGAATGTTCGGGATCAGCAACAATCCAGTAGAGATCATAAACTGCATCTGTTAACGGGCGCTTTCCTGTGCAATGATACCCAAGAATCTTGCCATCTTCTTCGTAAAGGAAGATGTTGTAATCAGTTTGAGTAGGATTGTTAACTGTTATTTCAATTAACTCCATTGCAACTTTAACTTCTGCTTCGTTAAAGTTTGGAATTTTCTTTAATAACTTTTCCAGTCCTTCAACATCAGATGGCTTGATTGAGCGAATCATTGCTTTTTCTGTTTAATGCTAAATTCGTTATGGTTTCTAATAACCCCGAGTAATCAATTCCATTTGCTGCAGCTGCTCTTGCAAATCCTGAATCAGATGAAACATCCGGATTCGGATTTACTTCAATTACATAAGGAATATTTTCTTTGCTTAATCTTACATCCACTCGTGCATAATCACGACAGCTCATTGCATTGTAAGCTTCAAGAGCAACTTTTTCTATTTTTCTTTTTACTTTACTATTAAGCTTTGCTGGACAAACCGGTTTAGTATGATTGTAGTATGTACTGTTCTCAATCCATTTACCATCATAAGTAACAATTTTTGGTAAATTTTCCGGCAATCCTGTAAAATCTATCTCTGATATGGGAAGAATTTTACCATCAAGTATTGCGACATTAAGTTCTTTTCCAACGATGTATTCTTCCACGATAACT
>JAIMAZ010000304.1 GCA_023511695.1 Ignavibacterium sp. | reverse complement strand
GAACATAGTAGAATAAAAATTTATTTTCTCCAACCCTGAACAATTGGATATCGTCTTCCATATCCAAATGCTTTCGACGAAACACGAAGAGCCGGAGCAGCTTGTTTTCTTTTATATTCATTAAAGTCTACCATTCGCAAAACTTTTTTCACAACTTCAACATCACCAATAATTTCTTTTATTTCATTGAACTCTTTGTTCTCTTCAAGATACATTCTCAAAATTCTATCAAGCAAATCATAAGGCGGCAAAGTATCCTGGTCAGTCTGATTTGGTTTCAGTTCTGCAGATGGTGGTTTGTTGATTATTGCTTCAGGAATAATCTCTCTTTCACGATTGATGTAATTAGCAATTTTATAAACATCAGTTTTGTAAACATCTGCTATAACAGCTAAACCACCAGCCATATCACCATAAAGAGTTGCATATCCAACAGCCATTTCAGATTTGTTTCCTGTTGTTAGTAAAAGATGTCCTTCATTATTTGAATAAGCCATCAGATATAAACCCCGAATTCTTGCCTGAAGATTTTCTTCGGTTATTCCTTTAATATTTTTTAATGCAAGATTAAGCTGCATAATTGTCTTATCAACAACTGGTTGGATGCTAATATTATCTGATGAGATTCCTAAATTTTTTATCAAAATTTCTGAATCAGTTACACTTCCTTCGCTCGAATATTTTGAAGGCATAAGAAGTACATGAACATTCTTTTCACCGAGTGCTTCAACCGCAATGCACGCAACCAAAGCCGAATCTATTCCTCCGCTTAATCCTATAAGTACTTTGCTGAATTTAAGTTTTGTGCAGTACTCCTTCAATCCATAAACTAGTGCTTTGAAAACTTCTTCCTCATAACCGGCTTCACAATTTTTTATTTCATCATAATCTGCATTAGTATCGAATAGAATAAAATCTTCTTCAAAAGTTTTTCCAACTTTTACTAATCTACCATTTTTATCAAAACACATACTGGCACCGTCAAATATCAAATCTGTTTGCGCACCAACACAGCAGGTATAAGCAAGCGGCAAATTATCGGTTCGGCATAGAGTAGAAAGCATATCTTTTCTTGCTTGCCTTTTCCCATAAGAATATGGACTTGCAGAGATGTTTATTAGTAGAGTTGTATGCTGTTGAATCAATTCCTGAATAGGATCTCTTGTATATCTTCTTCGATACCAGTAGTCAGCATCATTCCAAATATCTTCACAGATGGAAATACCTAATCTTTCCCCTTTAAATTCATGCACATAAACTTCTTTCGATGGATCAAAGTATCTCATTTCATCAAACACATCATAATTCGGTATTAAAGTTTTGTGTTGAATGAACTGAACTTTTCCATCGTAGCAAAGTAATGCTGAATTGTGAATATCAGTTCCGATTCTGTCATTATCTTCGGTAATCGAGCCAAAAATTAGTCCGACTGAATTAGTCTGAGCAGCAATTTCTTTTGCAGCTATATCAACGGCCAATCTGAATTCTTTCTTTTCGACTAAATCTAATGGTGGATAACCGACTAGTGATAATTCCGGAAAAATGACAAGTTCTGCTCCAGCTTCAATTCCCTTTTTATATCCGTTTAAGATTTTATTCTTATTGAATTCAATGTCACCGATAATCGGATCGATTTGACATAAAGCAAGTTTCATAAAAATATTTTAAAGATTTATAAAATGTTGTGACTAAAATATGTTATCTCAGAGATTTTACAATGAAACAATATCACTAATTACTGCCATTTACCGATTCCATTCGCCCGAACATAAAACGGTTTTACCAAATCTAAAATGATTGAACCGTTCATACTATATAAAATGCCATCTATACAAATAGTTATTAAGTTTACAGTAGAAATTTTATACTGAAAGGAGCTCAAAATGGAAAAGAGATTATATCGTTCATACACCGACAAAATGTTAGGTGGAGTTTGCGGTGGTCTTGGTGAATATTTTGACATTGACCCCGTCATCATTCGGGTGCTGTTTGTTGTTGCAGTACTCTTTGGCGGTGGTGGAATTTTAGCATACATTATTCTTTGGATTGTAATTCCGCAAAAACCGTTTACGATTCCTAAATTCAATCAGGAATCATCAACTGAAGTAAAGCCAAATACAGAGCAGAGCACGAATGATAATTCATTTAAGAACTATGTTGTTGAGAAAAGAAGGATGAATAAAAACTCTCTTGCCGGCATTATTCTGATATTCTTGGGTGTTTTATTTTTGCTCGATAATTTTGTTCCAAGATTCAGCTTTCACGATTTCTGGCCATTAATTTTAATAGGAATCGGATTTGCTCTTATTCTTAATGCACGAAATAATCAATATGAGGTGAAACAATGAAGACATCACATTATTTCTGGGGAATGTTTTTTATTTCTCTGGGCGGACTTGTTCTGATAGGTAATCTTACTGACATTAGTTTTCAATGGTCAACTGCCTGGAAGTTTTGGCCAACTGTTTTAATACTAATCGGACTTTCAATTATGATTAAAAATCAGATTGGTAAAAGTGTTATTGCTGCATTAGCCGGAATTATTCTTGCGCTTTCTATTTATTCTTCAGTAAGTGCAACCACAAATCTTATTACTGATGATTTTGAAATCGTTTTTGATGATGATGCTTCAGTAAGTTACGACACAACAAAATTTTCACAGGATTATAACGATTCAATAAAGACTGCTGCATTGCATTTTAATGGTGGAGCTGGTTCGTTCAAATTGTTCTCCGCAACAGATAAGTTAGTTGACTTTCAGGCAGAAGGATTGAAGGATATGTATTCACTCAGAAGAAATGATTCAGGCTCATATTCCGAAATCTTTTTTGATATGAAAGGTAAAAGCGTAAAAATTGGTAAACAGAATTATAAAAATTCAGTTGAGATTTCTCTTAATCCGAATCCTGAATGGGATTTAAACTTTGATGTTGGTGCATCATCACTTGATTTGGATTTAACTCAGTTCAAAGTCAGAAACACTGAAATAAATATGGGTGCTGCTGCGTTAAGAATTAAATATGGAAATCTTGTTAATACATCTGACTTGAAAATAAGTGCAGGTGCTTCTGACATTGATATTTTGATTCCAAAAGATATTGGATGTGAAATTAAAACAGATGCTGCTCTCTCAAGTAAAAACTTTAAAGGATTTGATAAAATAAAAACTGATTTATATCGTACAAAAAATTTCGATACTGCAGAGAAAAAGCTTTACATAAACATTGATTGCGGAATTTCTTCAATAGATGTGGATACCTATTAAACCAAATTGAATTGTTCAATAAAAAACTGTCATACTTATGAGTTGAGTGTGACAGTTTTTTTATTAAGTGTTTATGAGATCCTTTTACAATCTCAATAAAATTATTGAGATGATTCCCGCTATCAGTGCTGCAATTCCATAGTTGTTAATTTTTTCTTTCCAGATTAAATATGCCATTATAGCTGTGAAAACTATTACACCAATATTCTGAATCGGGAAAACTACAATTGCAGGTAACTCGCTTAATGCCGCAAGCACAAAGTGAATTGCTAAGACATTTGGAAGTCCCAGTATCAATCCTAACTTAAATGTTTGTGACTCGAATTTAATTTTCTTATAAATGATATAAATG
>JAIMAZ010000303.1 GCA_023511695.1 Ignavibacterium sp. | reverse complement strand
CTCAAGGAAGCAAGGAATGTGTGGAACTCGCTCCAAAAGGCAAAGCTCTTTTGGCCGAGACGAGTCAAGCAGAAGCTGCCGTTGGTTCCGAGGGGTAGATACAGCCGCTTGACACCTCCTTCTATGGAGTGTATTATGGTGTTACTTGAAGATGCACTTTGAATTTCTTCACTTCGAGCAATTTTTCACTCTTGAAGTACTTTCACTTTTGCTTTCCTTATGAGGAGCGGGATTTTTCCCGCTCTTTCTTTATAATTCTAATATGAAAAAAACTGTTTCATTACATACTCTCGGCTGTAAGTTAAATTTTTCAGAAACTTCAACAATCGGCAAAGAATTTCTGAAGAACGGATATTCTATTGTCGACTTTGATTCCAAAGCTGATATTTATGTTTTCAACACTTGCACAGTAACTGAGAACGCGGAAAAAGAATGCCGGCAATTAGTTCGAAGAGCATTGAGAAACAATCCTGATGCATTTGTAATTGTAACCGGATGTTATGCTCAACTTCGTCCTGAAGAAATTGCAAAGATAGAAGGTGTTGATGCTGTCCTTGGCAGTAATGAAAAGTTCAGAATATTTTCTTTACTAAATGATTTTAATAAAAAAGAACTCTCGTGCATTTATGTTTCACCTCTCGATGAATTAAATCAATTTGGGAAAGCTTATTCAACCGAAGCTGACAGCAGAACAAGAGCATTCTTCAAAATACAGGATGGTTGCGATTACAAATGTTCATTCTGCACTATTCCGCTTGCCCGTGGTAAAAGCAGAAGCATGAATCCTGATGAAGTGATTGCTGAATTTAAAGCTCTTGTTGAAGAGGGTTACAAGGAAATTATTCTTACAGGAGTTAATGTTGGTGATTACGGAAAAAATTATTCAACAAACCTCTACAATCTTCTTCTTAAGATGATTGAAGTTGATGGAAATTTCAGAGTAAGAATTTCTTCAATTGAGCCAAACTTACTCAGCGATGAAATAATTGAATTAACGGCTTCATCTGAAAAAATGTGTAAGCATTTTCATATTCCATTGCAGAGCGGAAGTCCGGAAATATTGAAACTTATGCAAAGAAGATACACTGTTGAAGATTACAGAAATGTAATCAATAAAGTTGTAACAAAAATTCCTGATTGCGGAATCGGAATAGATGTAATAGTTGGTTTTCCGGGTGAATCTGAAAAACATTTCAATGAGACATATAAATTTTTGACAGAACTTCCATTCTCATATTTACATGTTTTCACATATTCCGAAAGACCTAACACAAAAGCAATTACACTTGAAAACAAAGTAGATATTAACGAACGGAAGAAAAGAAATAATATGCTCAGAATTTTAAGTGATAAAAAGAAATTTGCATTTTATCATTCACTGATTGGTTCTGAGTTAGAAGTTCTTCTCGAATCTGAAAATGACAATGGATTCATCAAAGGATTTTCATCAAACTATGTTCGGGTTGCATTACCATTTGATGAAAAACTTACGAACACTTTTGTTAAAGTTCGTGTAAAAGAAATTCAAAACGGATTAGCTTTAGCAGATTTGATGGAGAATAAAAATAGCTTTGAATTAAGCTGCCTATAACATTATAATTAAAATAAAAAATATGAAAAACATACAGCTGTCTTTATTCATCATCATTTTCTTATTCTATTCTTTTATTTCCTTCAGTCAGGAAAATAATCTTTCATCAATCTATGAGTTAAAAGCAAAGATCATTTCTGAAAACTCACAACAAGATGATTTAAAGTCCCTAAAAATTTTGCCGCTTGAATCTAAATCGAAAAAAAATGCCGGATTAGCAATAATCTATTCACTGCTTCTTCCGGGAATGGGAGAACTTTACGCTGAGAACTACAGTAGTGGTAAATACTTCACAATAGCAGAAGGCGCACTCTGGGCAACTTTTATCGGAATGAATGTTTACGGCAATTGGCAGGAAAACAGATATAAAACTTATGCAAAAACTTATGCCGGAATAAATCCTGAAGGTAAAGATGAAGACTTTTATGCAACCATCGGTTTATACACAAGTATTGAAACTTATAATAACGAAAAGGCTCTCGAGAGAAGATATGATGAAATGCTTAGTGAGCAAAAGTTTTTCTGGAAATGGAATTCCATTGAGCAAAGAAAAACTTATCGCAGTATGTGGACTTCAAGTGAACAAACTTTTAATGATGTAAGATTTGTTGTTGGTGCAATGTTAGTAAACAGATTAGTTAGCGCAATCAATGCCGTCAGACTTGTATCAAGTTACAATAGTGAACTTGAGAAAGAAGTAAGCTGGAATGTTTCTCTCGGCCTGGATAGAAATATCTTAAATCAGGCGGTTTATAAAATTAATTTTCAAACTTCATTTTAAGAGCAGCATTTTTTTAGTTTCAGAATACTCGCCTGCTGTTAATTGATAAAGATAAATTCCACTTGGCAATGAAGAATTCATAATGTAGAATGTAGAATGCTCTCCTGCATCATAATAATCATCAACAATAGTTTCTATTTCCCTACCTAAAATGTCAAACAATTTTATTGTCTGCCTACTGCTTACTGACGAATGCCAACTTATTTTTGTTACTGAATTAAATGGATTCGGATAGTTCTGCTCTAATGAAAAAGATACTGGGGCATCAATTGTAACTTCAACTACTCCAGAATATTTATAACTGCCATCAAAATCAATTTGCTTTAATCTGTATGAATAACCTCCGGCTGGTAAATTTTTATCAATAAATGAATAATTTTTAGGTTCGCTAATTGTACCATTACCATTCACAAAACCAGCGACTTCCCAAACAAGATTCCTCATTCCGTTCGTAATGACACTTCGCTGGATTTCGAATCCACGGTTATTTGTTTCTGTTGCAGTTGTCCAATTCAATTCAACAATATTTGAATTTTTCTTGGCGGTAAAAGAAATAAGTTCAACAGGAATTGTACCTTGAAGAATTGTGATCGGAAACTTTGGACCAAAGTTCCATCTATCGAGTGAATCCGGAATTCCATCATACACAATACTGAGTCCACAAGAATACAGAGTATCAATTGATGAAGAATCAGAAGCAGTATAACCAAATTCCCAGTAAATTGTGTCTTGGGTTGAAGGAAAAACAAGAGGAAATGCCTGAGTTAATTCATTTGGTGAACGGTAATCCCAAAAAGAAAATGAATCAGTTAAAACCATAGTACCGAATCTTCCTGCAACATTATAGCCGCCAGCTTGTGCAGGACCGCCGGCAAGATACATATGATAAATTCCAGTTTGTCCGGCTATTAAAGTATCAGGTCCTTCGATCCAGACTTTAACGGAAGTATCACGCTCAACAGTATGGCAAACACAACCGGCACCATTAAGTTCTGTTCCACCTAAAAGTTCTGTCGGTCGCTGAAACAAACCTGAATATGAATACGCAATAAAGGTTGCAAATAATGCAATTAGTAATAAATTAACTTTCATCTAATCTGATTTTGGTTGGTAATTTTTGATGTAAAAATAAAAAATAATTTCAATTACTGAAATTTTTTTAATAATTGTTGATTTATGGTTTAATTTAGCAATGAAATATTTAAAAAAGTTAATGAATACTTTAGCAAACAAATACGATTATTTCC
>JAIMAZ010000302.1 GCA_023511695.1 Ignavibacterium sp. | reverse complement strand
TTACAGTTCAGATGAGTTAAAAAAATTGAATTTATCCAGAGTTTTCGATACTCTTTTTACATTAAGCGATTATTATGTCGAAATAGATTTATCGAAACAAATCGGTTATCTGCACTCAAGATTCGATTCTGTAAAAACTTTCAAAGTCTCGACCGGCACTAAAAAGATTAAAGACGGAGTTGAAACGAACACAGGCATCTTCGTAATTCAGCATAAAGCACAGAAATGGTATTCGACACAGTTCGATAGTACTATTATGCTAAACTGGATGGGCTTTAACTATGGGATAGGTTTTCACGCTTTGCTTGGGAAATCTTACTACAAGTATCTTGGAAACAAAACTTCATCACACGGTTGTATAAGAGTTTCGAGAGAGGATGCGAAGGAATTATTCAGCAAGTTAACTTATGGTTCACCAGTAATTGTACATAAAGGGCAATCAGCAATTAGAATATCCTTTGCTGAAAAGAATTCTGATACTTATAAATATTACGACAGTGAAAAGTTATTGATTGAAGTTGAAAGAAGAATGAATCATCTTTACAAAGGCAGCTATTTTAACTTTGTTAATGAAAAAATTTTAATTGATCATAGGAATGTTACTCATCAAGGAATTCCAATTGGCAATTTTAATCGTGTTCCTATGCGCCAAAAGATTTGTCCTGAATCATATTTTATTGAAATTGCATTACCTGAAATTAAACCTGAACCAATTCCTGTTGATTATTTTTCTGCTGACAAAGTTTTTGCTTCACTTGAGGAAAACTGAATTAAGCTTCAACTTTCTTTCCTATAAATCTCACTCCAATAATTAAACACAAAACAATTAAAGTGATTGACATAATTGGTGGAAAACCAAAAGCAGTTGGAATATCACCAAGCAGCATGCAAAATATTGCAACAAAAATTGCATAAGGAAGTTGAGTGTTTACATGAGCAACATGATCACAGCCAGAAGCCATTGAAGATAAAATTGTAGTATCAGAAATCGGAGAACAATGATCACCAAAAACACAACCAGCAAGCACAGAACTAATTGCACCAACCATAATAAGATAGCTATCAGGTTGAGATAAATTATTTATTGATGAGATATGAAAAGCTAATGGAATAACAAGCGGCATCATAATAGCCATTGTTCCCCAGCTTGTTCCGGTTGAGAAACTTGTTGCAGCACAAACAATAAACACAATAACAGGTAACCAATGCGGCGCAATTGAATCACTGATTACACTGATAATGTAATCGGCAGTTTTCATATCCTGTGTGATTGAACCAATTGCCCACGCCAATGTTAACATAACTACTGCAAGAAACATTGAGCGAATTCCGAGAAACCATGCATCCATAATTTCACCGAGATTCATGATTTTCTGAAATGCAATCATCACTCCGGCAACAACACAAGCAGCAGAAGAAGACCAGAGAAGTGCTGCGTAAGAATCTGAATACGAAATAATATCGCGTATTGAATACTCTTTAATTCCCATCGCTTCAAGTGATTTGACTCCTGTAAAAATTAATCCGGCTATTGTTCCAAATACAATTATCAGGATTGGAATTACTCCATTGTACCATTTTGCTTTATCTTCATTTCCGAAAAGCTCTGTGGATTTTAGAATGTCGTTGCTTTTACTGTTAAGATGTTTGGATTCAATGCCATTTATCACGGCATTCCTTTCAGCTTTCAGCATCGGACCAAAATCTCTTTTCATCAAAATTGTAATTGGTATAAATAAAAGCATAGCAATTGGATAAAACCGAAATATGATTGTATCAAGAAAAACATTATAAGCATTTATATCTGATCCAATTGCTTTGAATCCATCTTGGATAAGTCCAACTTCATAACCAATCCATGAACTTATAAGGAAAATACTTGCGACTGGTGCAGAAGTGGCATCAACTATAAAAGCTAATTTCTCTCTTGAGATTTTCAACTTATCCGTTAATGGTCGCATTAAATTTCCAACAACTAATGTATTAGCATAATCATCAAAGAAAATTATTATTCCTGATAACCATGTAGAAAGCATTCCTGACTTTCTGTTTCTTGCTAATGGAATGAGAAGATTTGCGATTCCTGTTGTTCCACCTGATTTAGACATCAACCCAATGACACCACCAAACATTAAAGTAAAAACAATTATCTGGATGTGAGATTTATCAATCAATGAATTTATGACATAAACATCAACGAGCCGCATAAATGCAACTAATGGGTTATAATCATAAAGGAAGAATGTTCCGACAAAAATTCCCAATAGAAGCGAAAAGAGAACTTGTCTGAAAATTAATGCAATCAGTATTGCAACTAAAGGAGGAATGATACTTAAAATGCCAGGCAAAACATTAATTGTAGCATCAAATCTTTTGTTGTTTAACTCGATAAAATATTTTCCGCTATTCGGAAGTTTCAATTTGCCAGTAAAATAGTTTTCATCCTTACTTAATAAGGCTTGTACAATAACTTTATTATCCGTTGAAATAATTTTAACTGGAAGAGATGACAGTGAATCTGAATAATCTGTGATCCTAATTTTAAATTCAATATCTGTAAGTGCGATGTTTGGTAGCTCAATTTTCTGGCTGAATGATAAACCAGAAAAAATCAGTAAGAAAAGTTTCAGAAGTATAATTCTTTTCAATATTGCTGATGTTATAATGAATGATAAATTTCGGTGGAAAAATAAACCTGCAGATAAAAAAATCAAATTAGTTTTATATTTTTGTTACCAAGATGAAAAAGTTCAATAAAACAATTATCATTTCTTTAGCTTTATTAGCATTTGCCTGTCAATCAAACAAAGAAGATAAATCTGCTCCGATGATTGATGGCAAAAAAATATATTCACTAGTTCTTGAAGTTTTAGATAGTACTAATGTTTCAGAAAATCCACTTTATAGCTTATTTGACAAAGCGAGAGATAAATCTTTCACTTATAACAAAATTGAAATTGACAGCCTAAGTTTTGGAAACCGAAAATTGTATTCACTTTTGCTCGAACATCCAATTCCTGCTTACAATCTATTTGCTGTTATTGATGACTCACTAAGTCTTTTGTTGAAAGATGTTTCTCTGAATGGATATATTTCAGCTAATTGGAAAAAGCTTGGAGATAAGATTGCAATTGAAGTAACAGATGAATTTAAATCATACGAGATTTTCAATCTTCAGAGATATTCACTTTATTATCCTTTGGCTCAAAAATATCAATTAGTTTTTCGCACATTTACTTTTTTCGGTTCACCGAAGGATTCAATCTTTCAAAACATTGTGGAACTGACTGACAGTGTAATCAATACCAAAATTCCGAAATCAAAATTTTTATCGGTAACAGATACATCTGATGAGTTCGTATTTAATAATAATGAATTGAAATTTTTAAGTTCTAAAAATGTTTTTGATTCGATTATACTTAAGGAAATTAACAATACTCAAACTGAACTTTCTCCGAATCATATTCTGAATAAAAAATCTATTAACGACATTCTTGAATATTCAACCTCTGACAATAATTATATTGCAGATGAAAAAGATTTTAAATTTCAAATCCCTAAAGACTGGACTAAGATTTACAATGTTGCTTTAAGCAAAGACTTAAATCGCAATTTAAAAGGTATTTACC
>JAIMAZ010000301.1 GCA_023511695.1 Ignavibacterium sp. | reverse complement strand
AGATGGAACAACACTTTTAGGCCAGAATTTTGGATTTGTCGCAGCACTTTCATTTCGAAACAGTTTTAAAAATTCTGAAATTCAGAGAAATGAATACGAAGCGAGTGGAGAACCAAGATTTGAATTCAAAGGTAATCAATCAACTTACTCTACTATGCTGGGGGGAATGTTAAATCTTAGCTACAAATTCTCAGATTTACATAAGTTTTCGCTCAAGAATACATACAGCCGAACAAGTGATGATGAAGTTTCAGAATTAGCCGGTGCACAATATACTGACGCCGGTAAAGACCAAATTCAAACTGCTTTAAGATTTACTGAGAGAGACGTATTCTCAACACAACTCAATGCAGAACATATTATACCAGAATTAAAAAATCTCAAGATTGAATGGAAAGGGTATTATTCAGAGTCAAACAGAAATGAACCTGACTACAGAAGAGTTATTTACGGAAGAGATATTGGTACAAACGATCCTTATGCAGCAATATTAGGTTTCCAACCAAATCTTAAAAATGGTGGAAGATTCTACTCAAATCTTTTTGATAAAACCAGAGGTGCATCAGTTGATCTTTCCTTACCGACAACTTACGCTAAGTATAAATTTGGTGCTCTCTATGAAGAAAAGAAAAGAGATTTCACCTCAAGGTTAATAAGTGTAATTATAAATGCTTCAGGAAATGGTTTTACTGATTTCAATCTACTTTACTTACCATTAAATGAAATATTCGCACCTGAAAATTTCAGGAGAAATGGTTTTTCAATTGAAGAATATCAGAATGGTTCCAATAATTATTTTGCAAAGCAGGATGTATTTTCAACCTATGGTATGATTGAAATCCCATTTTATCTTTTTGATGAAGAATTCAATTTCATAGGTGGTGCAAGATTAGAAAATTCATTACAACAGATAAATTCATTTGATTTAAGTGGAAGAATTCCATTAAGTAATCAACTCAAAAAGATTGATGTTCTGCCATCATTAAATTTAATTTACAGAGTAAGTCCAATAACAAATATCAGATTAGCTTATAGCCAGACCGTAAATCGACCGGAATTAAGAGAATTAGCATCATTTGCTTACTTTGATTTCGCTACTCAAACTTCTGTAAGAGGAAATCCTGATTTGCAAAGAGCCCTGATCAGAAATTATGATTTAAGATTTGAAATTTTTCCTGGTGTAGGTGAACTCATATCTGCAAGTTTATTTTATAAATCTATATCAGATGCGATTGAAAAAGTTGTAGTGACTGGTAGTGCACTAGGTTCTGAAAGAACATTTACAAACTCTGATAGAGCAAGAATTTACGGAATTGAATTAGAAGGAAGGTTCACACTCGGATTTTTAGGATCATACTTTAACAATTTTTCATTAAATGGCAATTACAGCTGGATAAAATCTTTAGTAACGGTTAAAGGAACTGAAACAACCATACCAAGAGAGGAAAGACCTCTTCAGGGACAATCACCTTATGTGATAAATTTCGGTCTATACTTTACTGAACCTTCCTTGGGAACTTCTGCTGGAATTCTTTTTAACAGAATCGGAGAAAGAATTGTAGAAGTGGCAACTGCTTATGAGGAAGATGTTATAGAACAACCTCGCAATGTAATTGATTTAGTTTTAACTCAACCTTTTATGGATAATTTTGAAATTAAACTAGGTATTAAAGATATATTAGCAAAAGAACATTTATTCACTCAAGGTGATAAAAGATCAAGAGTCAATTCTGCCAATAGAGGAATTTCACTGGGACTTTCCTATAAAATTCAATAAAGAAGAGAGAGACGAGAGAGGATAGCTTTGAATCAATTATTTCATAACAAAACAAGGAGACACAATGAACATAATTAACAAGTTCTTTTCTATCACAATGTTACTTTTAATATTCGGTGCCGCTGAAGTATTTGCGCAGCTAGCGCCTGTAGATAGTGTTATTGAAGGTAACATAAATTCAAACGCTTTTCTCTCTAAGAACAAGAGATATTTGCTGAGAGGATTCGTAAATGTAAACTCTCCGGCAACTCTTACCATTCAGGCAGGAACAGTAATTTATGGAGAAAAATCATCAAAGGGTACACTCATTATAAACAGGGGAGCAAAACTCATTGCAGATGGAACTGCGAGTGAACCTATTGTTTTTACTTCTCAGGAGTTACCAGGCAATAGAGGTCCAGGTGATTGGGGAGGAATTATTTTTGCAGGAAACGCAAGTATTAATGTTCCCGGAGGTACTGCAACACTTGAAGGAGGAACAGGAACAATTTATGGTGGTGGTACAACACCAAATGATGATGACAATAGTGGTGTTTTAAGATATGTAAGAATTGAATTTCCTGGTATTGCATTTTTACCAGATAACGAAATCAATGGATTAACTCTTGGTGGTGTTGGAAGAGGAACTGTAATCGAGTATGTACAAGTTAGTTTTTCAGGAGATGATTCATTTGAATGGTTTGGCGGAAATGTAAATGGAAAATATTTAATCTCATTCCGTGGTGTTGATGATGATTTTGATATGGACTTTGGATTCAGAGGTAATATTCAGTTTGCATTTGCTGTACGTGATCCAAATATTGCAGACATTAGCGGAAGTAATGGTTTCGAAACAGATAATGATGGAACCGGAACATTCAATACACCACGGACGCTTCCGGTAATCTCTAATTTCACTGTTGTCGGTCCTATGCAGGATACATCATTTACTGCTTATAATCCAAATTTCAGAAGAGGAGCGCATATCAGAAGAAGTGCTTTAACATCTATATACAATTCAATTGTAATGGGATTTCCGATTGGATTGTTGCTGGATGGTTCAGGTGTTGGTAATGCTGCAATAGGCGACACTCTGCAAATCAGGAATTCAATCTGGGCAGGATTAAGAGCAGGGAATGGAATTATAACAAACTACGGTCAATTGAACGCATTACAGTGGTATGATACACCAGCTTACGGAAACAGAAGATATGTTCAACCGTCAGAAGTTGGCTTAATTGCTCCGTTCAATCTTTCAAGTCCTAATCTTGTACCAAACTCAGGTTCACCTGCAGCAACCGGTGCATCATTCAGTAATCCAAGATTAGGAAGTTTCTTTACACCAACAACTTATGTTGGAGCTTTTGATCCGTCAGGAAGCAGATGGGATCTACCTTGGGCTAATTATGATCCTCAGAATACTAATTATGTTTTATCAGTTGAAGAAAATCAGTTAAGTTCATTACCGACTGATTTTTCGTTAAGTCAAAATTATCCAAATCCTTTTAACCCATCTACTAAAATAGTTTACTCAGTTGCTAAACCAACAAAGGTAAAGCTTTATATAACAAATATTCTCGGACAAGTCGTAGAAGAATTGATTAATGATTACAGAGAAGTTGGAAAATATGAAATCAATTACAATGCAGAAAATCTAACTTCAGGTTTATACATTTACACATTAGAAGCAGGGAACACAAAGCTCTCAAAGAAAATGACTTTGCTCAAGTGATCTCTCCTCTCTCCTTCGACAAGGGGCGTTGCCATCGGTAGCGCCCTTTTTTATTTTTATTATTAAGTTACATAAAAGCTTTTTACCAAAATGTTCAAAATAATTCATTTGATATTATTCTTTTGTTTAATTGAAGTAAAAC
>JAIMAZ010000300.1 GCA_023511695.1 Ignavibacterium sp. | reverse complement strand
ACGTGTGCGCCTTTGGCAATAGCCTTGGTGGCGTTGCCGATAGGTTCATTATATTTGATAACCTTTGCACCTTCAGCGATATCTTTAAGAGCATTCTCACGATTTTTATCAACGATAAATTCGATAAATCTTAATGTATCTGATGAAACATACTTCTGAAAAATTTCTGTAAGAACTGATTTCTTTACTTCAGATTTAACAACAGGATTTTCAAGAAATCTTCTGAGCAACGAACTTGCATTTACTGCATTCAGGATAATCTCCATATCAGAAGCAGACCGCTCGAGACTTTTTTTCTCAATCGAAGCTTCAAGAAATGAATTAGCATATCTTATTGCAACTTTTCCGTAACTCATTTTCAGTTCTTTGAAATTTCTTTAATGTATTTATCAACAAGTTGTTTGTTTTTTTCAGCATCAAGATTTTCTTTAAGAATTTTTGATGCTGCATCAACTGCAATCTGAGCAACCTGATTTTTCAATTCATCAAAAGCAGCAAGTTTCTTTCTTTCAATTTCAGCAGAAGCATCTTCAATAAGTTTCTGAGCCTGAGCTTTACTTTCATTGATAATCTGCTGTTTAAGATTTTCAGCATAAGTTCTGCTCTGCTCAATAATTTTTTTCGATTCTTCTTCTGCTTTTGCTAAACTTGCCTGATTTTCAGCAAGTATTTTTTTAGCTTCTTCTTTTGCTAATTCTGCCTGAGCCAGTGATTCCTTAATTGCTTCTTCTCTATGTTTGAGTGCAGTAAGAATTGGTTTCCATGCAAATTTGCCAAGGACAAAAAGAAGAATCAGAAAAGTAAGTGTTGTCCAAAATGCTAAACCGCCATCAACGGAAAGCAAACCAGCTCCACCACCTTCTGAAGCAATAATAGAAATCACAGCAAAGTAAATTTTTGCTATCATAATTAAAAATTTATTTTATGTTGGAAATCGGACTATTAATCCGTTTAACTATTTACTTGCAAGAATAAAGCAAATAACCAGAGCAAACAGAGAAATACCTTCAATAAGAGCAGCAGCAATAATCATTGAAGTTCTGATTGCACCAGCAGCTTCAGGTTGGCGACCGCTTGCATCCATAGCTGCAGCAGCTAATTTACCAATACCTAAAGCTCCGCCAAAGATTGTTAATCCAGCGCCTAAACCAGCGGCTAAATATGCGAAATCCATTAATTTCCTCCTTAAATAGTTTAATGATTTATTTTTAATGTTCCTGATGAACTGCCATTCCGATAAACAGAGATGACAGCATTGTGAATATATAAGCTTGTAGCAATGCTACCAAAACTTCCAATCCATAGATAAACAAAGCCATTCCAACCGAAACCGGTGAAATAAGATAGCTTTGCATTACAAATATTAGACTAATCAATGCATATATAACAATATGACCAGCAGTCATATTTGCGAAAAGACGAATTGCCAATGCAAATGGCTTTGTAAATAATCCGAGTAATTCAACAACGACCATAATCGGTAAAAGAAAAACCGGAACACCGTGCGGAATTAATCCTTTGAAGTAACCAAAAAATCCATTGTTCTTAATTCCGCCTAATTGAATTACCAGAAATGACATCGTTGCCAATGTTGCTGTTACAGCAATATTACTTGTAAATGTTGCTGAAAAAGGAATCAGACCTAAAAAGTTTCCGAAAAGAATAAAGAAAAACGCTGTTAATAAATACGGCAGAAATCTTTCATAACCTTTACCAATTGTGGGTTTTGCAATTTCATCTCGCACAAAAACAATAAATACTTCCCAGAAATTTGTTGAACCTTTAGGTATCAGAGAATTCTGATAGGACTTTGCAACTTTAATAAACACATAAGTAAGTAAAATTGCAGCCAGCCACATAAATACAACATGGCGCGTAATGGAGATATCAAATCCGAAAATCTCTAAATGCGGAAGATAAATTTTACCAAATGGAGAAAAATCCAGATAATTTCCATCCATTACATGGTGTAAAATCCAGCTGCCACCAGATTCAGAGTGTGTATTTTTTAAACTGTCAACAATTACCTGTGTTGCTAAAGAATCCATCAATTATTCGTTTTTTATCAAAATTTTCTGGTTTTTGAGATATAGAACTTCTACAATTAGATAATAAAAATATAAAGTAAAGGTTGTAAAAATAAAAGAATTCATTCTAACATACAAGAAACTTAGTGTTAGAATAATCAGAGTAAATATCAGAAAGAATCTGATCACAACTCCACCAAAAACGATAATTAAAAAGCTTTTATTCGGTTTATTCAGCCCTATCCGGATGGTTAAAAATCCAATCAGAAAATTCAATGCAGCGATCAGAATTCCAAATGTAAAGGATTTATATGATGGGAAGTCAATTGTGTTTGAGAAATAGAGAAACTGAATAAGAAGAAAGGTGATTAACGGAATAACTACAGAAAAGAAGATAAAAAGTTTTTTATTTAGCATTTTCAGAATCTTTTTTCTTTTTCTCTAGATAGTTTAAGGTTTTCAGCAAATTATACATTCCCGAAAAAATTCCGAGTAATCCAAAAATCAAAGTAAAAATAAATTTCTGTTCAAATTTTTTATCCAGCCAATTACCTATCAGGACCATTAGCACTATGGTAGCTGCGAGCTGAACTCCAATCCCAAGATAAGGGCCGACTTCCTTCAGAGATTTTCCGATACCGGATAGTTTTTCCGGATCTGTTTTCATATTACTAACTCACCTTACGCAAATCTGTGAAACCTTAGAGGTTTGGCTAATTATGCAGTTAAAATAAAAGAAATATTCTTAATTATTTCAGAAAACCTCGAAGGTTTTTATCAAATGCGCGTAACCTAACTTACTAAGATTGAATTTTAGGAGCGGAAGCATGTCCACTCATTGAGCTTTTACCTTCGAAAATTGCGCCGGCTTCAACAACTAATACTTTTGTAACGATATCACCCTTTAATACAGATTTTGATTCAAGGACTAATTTATCTTTTGCATTCACTGAACCTTCAACTTTACCGCCGATAGTTACAACATCACCGGTAAGCTGACCTTGAATGTTTCCTGAATCTCCAACAGTAAGATTTCCCTGAGCTGTTATATCACCTTTGATCGTTCCATCAACACGGATATTGCCATTGCTGTTTACTTTTCCTTCAATGACAACACCACTACTGATAATTGTTACTTCGTCCATATTACTACCATTATATTTTGTTTTCAAAATTACCTCCTTAAAATTTTATTAGAAATTTTTCAGGATCAACCGGTTTACCTTTATACCAAATTTCAAAATGTAAATGTGTACCTGAAGTTCTTGTTCCGGAATTTCCGGCTAAAGCAATCAGTTCTCCCTGTAAAACTTTTTCACCTTGCTTTTTGATAATCATTGCACAATGCATATACCGGGTTATAAAATCATCGGGATGATTAACAACAACCACATATCCATATTCAGGTGTGTAGCCGGCAAAAGAAATATATCCACCTGCAGATGCAAATATCGGATTATTTTCTTTTGTAGCAAAGTCAATCCCAAGATGTCCGTTTTCAGGATCAAATTTTCGGCTTAAATAACCATCAGTTGGTTTTATGAATGTAATCGAAGATACCTGATTGATAAAAAATTTATTTATGAATTGAATGAATGCTGCAAGTACATTTC
>JAIMAZ010000299.1 GCA_023511695.1 Ignavibacterium sp. | reverse complement strand
GTCACATTATGTTTTAGTGAATTCGTGGCTATTGTTTTTATTTTTGTTAAAAAGATTTTTTATTTGCCACAATTACACCAAGACACAAAGAACTATTGAGAATATCTACTTTTTAGTCAAACCCAGATTCAAGATGACTACAGATTAATTTTTTCATAGGCCTTTGTTATTTATTCGGGTATTAAGCAATTTGATTTTTTCAGAAGATAAATATCGTTTTATGTATGCAGCGCTTCAGGAAGCTGAAAAAGCTTTTGAAGAAAATGAAGTACCTGTTGGAGCAGTAGTAGTCTATAAAGATAGAATCATCGGCAGAGGTTATAATCAGGTAGAAAGACTGAATGATGCAACTGCTCACGCTGAAATGATAGCTTTAACTTCAGCTTCAAATCATCTTTCAAGTTGGCGATTAAATGAATGCAGCATTTATGTTACTTTAGAACCGTGTATAATGTGCACAGGCGCATTATTGAATTCAAGAGTTGATGAACTTTACTTTGCAGCATTCGATACAAAATCCGGAGCTTGTGGAAGTGTTTATAATCTTGCAGAAGAATTTAAAACTAATCACAAAATAAAAGTTTATTCCGGTTTAATGGCTTCAGAGAGTGAACAATTGCTTAAAGCATTTTTTTCAAAAAAGCGAAATAAAATTTCACCAAACGGCAGCAACAATCTTGTTTAAGAAATTGAATACTTCTAATTTTCATAAAAAGATTTAGGAATTTAATGCAAATCATTCTATTCGGTTCTCCCGGTGTGGGCAAAGGAACACAAGCAAAACTTCTTTCAGAACAATTTAACATTCCTCATATTTCAACAGGCGACATCTTAAGAAAAGCTGTACAGGATAAAACTGAACTGGGACTTAAGGCAGCTGAAATTATGAATCGCGGAGAATTAGTGCCTGATGATATTATGATTGGAATAATTAAAGATGTATTAAAATCCGATCGCTGTAAAAACGGATTTATACTTGATGGCTTTCCGAGAACCACCGTTCAGGCAGAAGCACTTGATAAACTTTTCAGTGAATTACATCTTAACGATGTTATGCTTGTTCATATCACTGCTGATGAAGAAGAAATTATTAAACGGTTAAATGGCAGAAGAGCTTGCAAAGTTTGTGGAAGTATTTTCACTTTAAGTGAAATAGAAGGATTAAACAATTGTCCCAAGTGTGGTGCTGAGAATAGTTTTTATCTTCGTGATGATGATAAAGAAGAAGTTATCCGTAAAAGATTAAAAGTTTATGAGACCAATACCAAGCCGGTTCTCGGCTATTATGAAGCTAAAGGCAAAGTTGTAACAATAAACGGACTAAACACAATCGAAGAAGTTAATAAAGAACTAATTGAAGTACTCAAGAAAAAAACAGTGAACAATTAAACCGGCTGCTTCAAAAATCCTTTGGTGATTTTACCATTTTCTATCTTAAAAATTCTTGCATTAGGATTTTTTCTTACAAGCTCATAATTATGAGTTGCAAACAACACTGCTGTTCCCCTTTTATTTATCTTCATCAGTAAATCAAGAATTTCAGAAGATGTTTCAGGATCTAAATTTCCTGTCGGTTCATCTGCAAGTATAATCAAAGGATCATTTAATATCGCTCTGGCAATTGCTACTCTTTGTTTTTCACCTCCGGAAAGTTGATTAGGCATATTCAGTCTTTTATGCGATAGTCCAACTTCAGTGAGTGCATCATTAACTTTTCTTTTAATTTCTTTTTTGGGAGTGTTAGTAACTTCCAGAACGAAAGCAAGATTGTCAAACACATTTCTGTCACTGAGTAACTTAAAATCCTGAAATACAATTCCTATTTTCCTTCTCAGTAAAGCCAATTGATTCTTTTTAATTATAGAAGAATCAAATTCTCCGACTGCTATTGTGCCTGATTCAGGCAAAACATTCATATAAATAAGTTGCAGCAGAGTTGTTTTACCACTTCCGCTTTTACCAATCAGAAAAGCGAATTCTCCAGCTGCTAAATCAAGAGAAACATTTTCAAACAATGGTTGATTCTTATAATGAAATGTAAGATTATTTATTGAAAGCATCAGATTTTCCTTTTTACTACAAATTGTGCGCGAAGATCATTTGGTTTGCAATCGCGAAAAGTAAAAGCATTAAAACATTCAACCACATACAATTCACTCTTGTCAAGAACTTCAAAATAAAATTCAAGTGGATAAATTTTCTGACGATGAACTTCACGGACTTTTTTTCCATCCGGATAAATTATTTCAAAAATATTTTTGTGTATTCTACTTGAATGCAAATATATACTTTGTCGGTTAAAGATTACACTGTTTTGCTGACCACTTTTAACAGCAAATTTTTCATGTTTAAAACTGTTTCGTTCAAGTGCTGCATCAAATAAAAAGATTCCATTATCAGAAAGAATTTCCTTTACTTCAAGCAAAAGTTTTAAAACTAATTTTTTATTTGTGAGATAGTTTATGCTGTCGAATGCACAAATAATTAAATCAAATTTTGCTCTGAACGGAATCAAAGTCATATCACAACAGATTTTATTTAATGACTTTGATTTACATTTCTTCAGCATCGAAAGCGATATATCAGTTGCAACATAGTTTGAAAAATGATTTGAAAGTATTTCAGCTAATGAACAATTACCTGCTGCAAGCTCCAGCACTTTTGAATTCTTTTTTATATAAAGAGAAGAAAGTTTTATTAAATACTTTGCCCAAAATTTATAATCAACTTTGTTCATAAGCTGATTATAAACATCAGAGACATATTTGTAATTATCCTTCAATTTTACTTCGGTTGGTTGAAATTATTTTAGCGTAACGAAATGCTGAGAGTAAACTTTTAAAATCAGCTATGCCTTTGCCGGCAATATCAAATGCCGTTCCGTGATCAGGTGAAGTTCTGACAATCGGTAAACCAGCTGTAAAGTTTACACCATTGTTAAAGTTGATCATCTTAAATGGAATCAGAACCTGATCGTGATACATTCCTAATACTGCATCATATTTTTTATGAAGATGATTTGCAAAAAAAGCATCAGGCACAAATGGTCCTTCAACATTCTTTTCAAAATATTTTATAGCCGGAATTATCGTTTCAATTTCTTCCATTCCAATTTTCCCCTTTTCACCGGAATGAGGATTTAATCCCAACACAGCAATCTTTGGTTCAGAAATCAATAAATCTTTTTTCAGCGAATCGAGAAGAATCTGAATTTTATTTCTAAGAAGTTTTGTTGAGAGACTTTTGCTTACATTTTTTATCGGAATGTGAATAGTTGCAAGTGCCGCATTCATTTTTGGTGAAAGAAACATCATCAGAAAATTTTTTGTATTGAAATGGCTCGCAAGAATCTCAGTCTGTCCAGGAAAATTTATTCCGGCAAGTTCAAGAGCGTGTTTCGATATCGGAGCGGTTATTACTGCATCAGCAGAATTTTGTTTGAGAATATTAATCGCTAATTCAAGTGACTGATATGCAATCTTTCCTGATTCTTTAGTTGGGCTTCCAATCTTTAATCTTGAATTCTGAAGTGGAAAAATGTTCAAAAGGTTTGCTTTTGTCTCTGCAATGTTATTCGTTATGTTGAATGAGAATTTACAGTTTAACAACTTATAATAATTTTCAAAAACATTTACAGGACAGATA
>JAIMAZ010000298.1 GCA_023511695.1 Ignavibacterium sp. | reverse complement strand
ACATAACTGTTAGATATGAGTCAAGAACTTTTTATCATCTCTGTAATAAAAATCACTTGTCAAACCGCAAATCAATCTCGAATCTCTATCGATGGATTCTTTCCTTTGCTCGGTAAATCTTACAAAATATTTCCAATTCTTCATTACGAAATTGGATGGCAGGCAAATAATTTAAGTTCATAAAACAAATAGAGATTTTTTCTTAAAATAAGTAAACCTTACAGAATTTTATAAGACGATTAAAAAAAATCGAATGTAATTTGATTTCAAAAAAAATGGCGACAATTCTGACAGTCAAACTTTACATAAATTGTCAAATTGATGAAGGACTTAATTCATATCTGAAAACAATAGCACCAAAATAAGTTGGCATTTAATATGCAAATTAAGACCAGAAATGTTGAACAATTCTATCATAAGAGGATTAAAATGGATATCGCAAAATTAGCATTCCTTGAAACTTATAATCTCCCGGATAACGGAGGAATAATGGGCGCAGTGTTAGTTACAGATGCTGAAACCAAACCATTAGAATTCAGAGTAACTGCACCTATAAAACCTACAAGTTTCCAAAAAACTTTGTATGGAGATGTGCTACTTGAGCATGTTCTTGTTGAGTTGATTGCAATACCTTTATTGAATGCTATTAATGAACAAGTAGATATGATTCTCGTCAAAGATCCGCTATTTCTCAGTGCAAATAACAAACAGGGAATAAGAGTAGTAAGAATTGTAAACGATGAAAGCAGCAAAGCAAAAGCAAATACTGTTCTTGTTCCTCTTAATACACCGATGAATGGGAGTGCAAAAGCATATCTTGAAAGTGCAAAGAAATTTGAAGAAGAACTTCAGTCAATTAAAGAAAAGTTAGAAAAAATTGCTGAATCAAGAAATCTTTCCGAACCATTTGAAAGACTTAAACTTGCTTGTGAACAGGTACAGTCTCAAAGAACAGGTGATTAAAATTGGTTGTAAGACAAGCCAGAAAAAAAATAGCGACTTCAATTTCAAAGATTGAGGTTCGTGATGAATTCCAATTCAACAAATGGCTTCGTCCGCCTGTAAATAAAAAAATAGAAATTCCTAAAGTTAGAACTTTTGAAGATCCATATCTTATTGAGTTTGATAAACTTCGTGCACCTCTCGCTGTAAAATTTAAATTTGGTTTCACTACTCCTGATTTACCTTCTGTAAAATTTCCTGAGCTCAATCAGAAGGTAAGAAGCTTTATGGTTTTCTTTTCCATTCCTAAGCAAAAGATATTTGATAAGAGCGATGAATTTGTTTGTAATAAAAAAGCTGAAGTAAATACAATACAATTTCAGTTAGAAACGACAGTAATAAATAAATCTAAAATTTATATTCCTCAGGCACCCTCAATAATTGAAAAGAAATTTTCTATTCCTAATCCTTCGCTTAAGGAAATGCCAATGCTTATTCGTCAGCCGCTAATTAAAGATTACCTGGCTGAGATGGTACCTGAAATTATAAAGATAGATTTACTCGATCAGGAAACTGTGGCTTTTGATCTTGATCAGAAAAATCTCTGGCAAAAATTTGATGTTGATAAAATTAAAACGCCAAAGATTTACAAAATCAAAGTGCCTGGTGTTGAAAACATTTTTAATTCTGTAACTACAACTCGTGTAATTCCAATTATTGATCTTGAAATTACTCAGATATATGATTTTAAAACATCAATTGATTCAATTCCAAAAATTTCTAAAGCTAAGTTTGAATTAAATAAAACATCTGTAAAGAAAATAAATTTTTCACAGTATGAAACGAGAGCAGAAGTTATTGATGTACTTGGAGTTGAGCATAATCATCTTGCCGATAAAGTTAAACATATTTTATCTCCAATAATTGATTTGAAGTGGGAAGATGTAATTGACCAATTAAATTTTCTAAAAGATCATGAAATTGAAGCTGCGAAGTTTTTGACTGAGCATAACTTTGCAATAATTTCTGATGAACTTGGTATTGATAAGAAAACCTCTCTTCTCGCTGCAGTAAAATACCTTTTGAAATCAGGAAATGTAAGTTCGGTTTTGTGTCTTACACAGGACAAAAAATTATTTGATTCATCAATTGGCAAGAAATTCAAAAATTCTTTTGGATGGGAAAGCATTTTGCAAAGGAAATTTCCCGATTTGCATTATTCAATCATTACCAATGAACAAGAGCATCTTAACAGTCAAACTCATTTGACTTTTTTACCTGTAAATACACTTACTGCCGATTCCTTTGAATTGTTTAAGAAAATAAGAAAATATGATTTGGTAATCATTGATGATATTGTCGCGAACTTTGCTTCAAAAGAAATAATTGATCAACTTGTTAATAAAATTGAGCCTAATTATCTCTGGATAACCTCTGAAATAACAAATGAAAGTGTGAACGAAACTTTAATCTCAGAATTTGATTTTGGAAACAAAGTTAAATTCAGTTCTCTGGGCAGAAATCTGGATGAAATTCGATATGATTCAGACATCATCAGGGAAGAATTCTGGCTTGAACTTGATGAAATGCAGGTGTTTGAATATGAAGAAGCAGTTAACGCTGCTAAAGATGAAATGATTCGTTCACTCGAAACAATGAACCCTTTCAGGTTTCAATCAAATATTTTTACTCTTATTCACAAGCTAAAACAAATTCTTAATTTCTCATCATTCAGAAACATTAGTCCAAAAGCTACATTGCTTATTGAGCAGTTAGTATCAATTTCACGTAACAGGAAAAAAGCAATAATATTCACGCAGTACGATGAAAACGGACTGAAGAAAATTGATCAGATGCTTACTTCAAGCGAGTTAAAATTCATAATGATTAAAAATGGAAGCACTATTGAAGAAATTAAAAAGTCAGTGGAAGATTTTTACAACAGAAAAGAAATCTGTGCAATTTTAACTAATCTTAAACCATCAAAGTTAAATTTAGACCTAAGTAAGATTTCTTACATCATCAATTTTGATCAATGGTGGAATCCTGTTATCAATTGGCAAAATGAAAGCGAATTGAAGCTTCATAATCAAAGAAAGAATAGAATTGTTGTTTACGATTATTACATAAAAAATACATTTGAAGAAGAACTTAAATATTTCTTGCAGACGAAAGGTTTGCTTGAAAAAGATGTTTTCGAGTTTGTTAAGAATGAAGTCTTATCTGATATGATTCCATCTTACCAATGGCTGAAATTCTTCGGACAAAAGTCAGTAGATGATGAAACTGAAAAAGAACTATATAATGAGCTTGTTTCCTTTATTGAACAGACTGACTTATCTAAATTCAAAGAAATGGTTAAGCTTGTATTAAATGCAATCGGCTTTAAAGAAATTGAAATACTCGATATAAAACAAGAACCTTCTTTCTATGTAACAGGTTCTGCTAAGAAAGGAAGACATAAGTATGAATTGCAAGCAAAAGGAATAATGTCTGATCGTGTGACCATAGCAGATTATGAAGAAATGATTACTTCACAATCGAATGATGGAAATCAGAAAAAATTGCTTTTCGCTAACTGTGAAATTGAAAAAATTGAAACAGATAAAATCACTTACATAGATAAATATCTTTTAGCAAATTACATTCAATTGCTTGGTTATATCTATAAATTTTTGACTAAAAGAACCGCTGCGAATAAATCAGTATAACTCATCATATTTTGT
>JAIMAZ010000297.1 GCA_023511695.1 Ignavibacterium sp. | reverse complement strand
CATTTATCCTTACGAACAAGTCGCCACGTCCGGAATCTTTTTGCATACCTAAATTTTTCAATCTCAAAATACTTCCTGAGTCGGTACCTTCAGGAATATTTATACTGATTGTTTTTCCATCCAACGTTTTGATATATTCCTTTCCACCGAGTACTGCAGTGAATAAATCAATATCGAGATTGTAGTATAGATCGCTGTCTTTAATTTCATAAAAAGGATGTTGAAGAATATGAATATTTAAGTATAAATCTCCGCGTTGTCCGTTTTGTTTGCGAGCTCTGCCCAAGCCCCTCAGTCTTAGTCTCTGACCATCTTTTGTGCCGGGATTAATTTTTATTTTAACTTTTTTACCGTCAACATTAATTATTCTTTCACCACCATTAAAAGCTTCTTCAAGAGTAATATTTAAATCAGCTTCGAGATCGATTCCAGCCGCAGATTGTTGACTATAATCCTGCGAAGTAAAACCACTTTGTTTTCTTCCTCTTGAACCGAAGAAGGATTCAAAGAAATCAGAAAAGCCACCAAGATTACCGAACAGATCACCAAGATCACCAGAAAATGTATATGTTCTTCCTCCCCCTCCTTGTGCGCCTCCAAACTGAGAGAAGAAATCATCGAATCCTTGCCCCGCGTGCTCATATTGTTTCCAGTTAGCTCCAAGTGTATCGTATTTTTTCCTTTTCTCAGGATCGCTCAGAACCTCATTTGCTTCTGTAATTTCTTTAAATTTTTCCTCTGCTGATTTATCACCTGGATTTCTATCTGGATGATATTTCATTGCAAGCTTTCGATAAGCTCTTTTTATTTCTTCCTGAGTTGCGTTCTTATCAACACCAAGTATCTTATAATAATCTTTAAATTCCATAAATCACCTCAAATAAGCATTCAATCTTATGCTCATTTCATTTAAAAGAAAAGGGTAACCGTCCCAGTTACCCTTTCCCAAAACTCTGGGCTCGTGAGAGACTCTCAGAGTTATTTAACCTTAATCTCTATTTCTTTTGGTTTAGCTTCTTCAGCTTTTGGTATTGTGATGGTCAATAAGCCATCTTTGAACTCAGCAGAAATTTTATCTTCCTGAATTTGTTCTGGTAAAGTGAATGATCTGTAGTATTTACCATAAGATTTTTCAATTCTGTGCCATTTAGCATCCTTTGTTTCGCTCTCCTGAACTCTTTCACCACTAATGCTAAGCTTACCATTAGCGTAGTTGATCTTTACATCCTCTTTTTTAATTCCAGGCAGATCAACTTTTAATGTATATTTATCATTATCTTCATAAATGTCTGTTAAAGGCATCCAAACGGCATTTTCATATTCCTCATCAATTTCGGGGCTTCTGGAAATTCCGAAACGACTTTCTAAAGCATTAAACATTCTGTTAAACTCTCTTTCGAAGTTCAGAAGATCGCGAACAGGATTGAATTTTACGAGTGTCATACTTATCAACCTCCTTTCATTTTTTTGTTTTCGCCTTTATAATCTCAACAGGTATGCCATTTGGAAAGAATCCTCACAATTCTTTATAAAATAAGAAGTTATAAGAAAAAAGCTAACTTAATCAAACAAACGACAAATTGACAAGCCAACGGCAAATGTTTCATATATTTTAAGAAAAGTTGAAATTAGTCTGACAATATGGCTGTATTAAGACATCTTTTCTGACTATGTAATGGTGTAAGACTTTGAATCTTTCCAGAAGAGTAATTTATAGTTATTTTTGTAGTTAAATTTTTGAGCATAATAGGTTGAAAGAAGATACAATAATTGCATTAGCGACCCCACCTGGAATTGGTGCTATTTCCGTAATTAGATTAAGTGGTCCAGACAGTTTTGTGGTTACCGATTTGTTGTTTAAAGGAAAACAACAAATCGCTAATTCTAAAAGCCACACAATTCATTATGGTGATATTTTTGATTCTTCGGGAAATCATATTGATGATGTTTTAGTTTCAGTATTTAAATCGCCCAATTCTTATACTGGCGAGGATAGCATTGAAATAAGCACTCACGGCAACCCCTTGATTGCACAAAAAATCATTGGTGAATTTATAAATACTGGAAAGGTTAGGTTAGCTGAACCAGGAGAGTTTACAAAGAGGGCTTTTTTAAATAACAGAATTGATCTTTCTCAAGCAGAAGCTGTAGCTGATATAATTCACGCAAGGAGCGATGCCTCGTTAAAGGGAGCGAGAAATCAACTTGATGGATTATTGTCAAAGAAGGTTTCGGGTTTAAGAGAGTCGTTAATAAATGCCACATCATTCATAGAACTGGAACTTGACTTTGCTGAGGAAGACATTGAATTTGTGAATACTGAAGAACTTCTTAAAAGGATTGACGAAATAATTATCGAAATAGATTCCATACTTGATACTTATAATGTCGGTAGAATTATTCGCGATGGAATTAATGTTGCTTTAGTCGGAAAACCAAATGTAGGCAAGTCATCAATATTAAACTATCTTTTGAAAGAATCCAGATCGATTGTTAGTGAAATTCCCGGCACAACCAGAGATATTATTCGTGAGGAAATTTCTATTGATGGAATATTGTTTAGGTTATATGACACTGCGGGATTAAGAGAATCGGACAACCCGGTTGAAGAAGAGGGAGTTAAAAGAAGCAGAGAAGTACTTGGAAACGCCGATATTGTTTTATTCATTGAAGATGTTCAACAAGGAGCTTCACGGGAGCTATTAAACGAATTGTTAAACATTGTTTCTGGCGATAAAGTTATTCGAGTTTTAAATAAAATCGATCTAAACAATTCCATTCATATGGAGGCGGATATTAAGGTTTCAGCAAAAACAGGCGTTGGTATGAAAGATTTAACCAAAGTCCTAGTGAAAACAGCTATTGGAACAAATTTTTATACCGAAAAAACGGCAATAATTTCCAATGTCCGACATTATAATTGTCTTAAAAATGCAAGAGAATCATTGTTAAACGCTAGGGAATCAATAATTAAAAAAGTTAGTGGCGAATTTATCTCTATTGATTTGAGAAATGCAGCTATAAGTCTTGGTGAAATAATTGGAGAGGTAACCTCAGACGATATATTAAATAACATTTTTATGAAATTTTGTATAGGAAAGTGATTGTTTCACGTGAAAAAATTGATAAAGAGCTATATGATTTGTTTCACGTGAAAACAAAAAATTAAAATATGATTAAAAAATACGATATTATAGTAGTTGGCGGTGGTCACGCAGGAATTGAAGCAGCATCGGCTGGTGCGAGAATGGGGTGTAAAGTTGGACTCTTTACGATGGATAAAAATGCGTTAGGAAGAATGTCCTGTAATCCTGCAATCGGAGGTACCGCAAAGGGTCATCTCGTCAGAGAAATTGATGCGCTTGGTGGGGAAATGGGAAAAATTGCAGATCGTTCCGGAATCCAGTTTCGAATGCTTAATAAATCAAAGGGTCCCGCAGTTTGGTCGCCAAGAAGTCAGAATGACAGAAAACTTTATTCACTTGAAGCAGCTAAAATAATTCATCACATTCCTAATCTGGAGCTTATCGAAGAATCGGTTGTTCAAGTGATTGTTGAAAATGGAAAAATTGCCGGTATTAAAACTTCCATTGGAAATGAATACGGTTGTGAGGCTTTAATTCTTTCTTCAGGCACATTTCTTAATGGATTAATGCACACAGGGTTAAAATCAATTAAGGGTGGTAGGTACGGCG
>JAIMAZ010000296.1 GCA_023511695.1 Ignavibacterium sp. | reverse complement strand
CGGCATACCACACGTCTTAGGGTCTTTTTTTTTTTGATTTTTTTATATGATTAAGATTTTTGTTAGTTTCTTTTTGGATAGTTGTTTTTTTTATGTTTCTGTTTTTTTGCTTTTTTGATTTGGAGGCGTGTTATTTTGTATAATTTTAATTTTTTGATAATGCTTTTTCTTTATTTTTAGGTTTATTTTCGGATTTAACTAATTTTATTACTTTTGGGGTGGAATCTAAAAACCGAGTAATAAGCAATAAAAGGACTATTGAAATAGAAATTTATTTTGATTCAGGAAAAATTCTAGATTCAACAAAAAAATTAAAAGGACAATTTGTTGATATTCCTCAAGAAGAGATTCAACAGATTCTGAATCACGCTAAGAAAGTTCAGGAAGTTGCAATGAATTTAAATCCTAAACTGAATTAATTTTTTCAGTAATCCCAATTCTGATTGAGAAATTATTAAGATATTTCGCTTCGCTCAATATGACAAAACTTGTACTGTCATTCACAGCAAAGCGAGAAATCTTTAAGTATGGTAGTGTGAAAAAACTCTTCTTCACTAATTTCAGTAAAAAATTATTCAAAAATTTTTGGTAATTAGTTTTCTTAACTTATCTTTGCCTGAAAATTTTCACACCAAATTAATCCAAAAGCAGGAGTAAAAAGTGATTGCAGATCGCGTAAAAAATATGGATGCTTCACCCACAATGATGGTTGCAGCAGAAGCTAAGAAATTAAAGTCGCAAGGTGTTAATATTATTGATCTAAGTGTCGGTGAGCCGGATTTTCATACACCAAATCCTATTAAAGATGCAGGCAAAATCGCAATTGATGAGAATAAAACCCGTTACACATTAAATCAAGGTACTGTTGAATTAAGAACTGCAATCGCTGCAAAACTTAAAAGGGATAATCAGCTTGATTACAACATAAATGAAATTATTGTTTCCAATGGTGCAAAACAAAGTGTGTTCAATGCGATTCTTGCAACTGTAAATCCCGGCGATGAAGTAATAATTCCAGCACCATATTGGGTTTCTTATCCAGCGATGGTTCATCTTGCCGATGGTGTGTCAGTCATAATTGATACTGATGAAAAAAATGGTTTTAAGGTTACAGCTGAACAGCTAAGAAAAGCAGTTACACCAAAAACAAAAATGTTCATTCTCTGCAATCCATCAAATCCTACTGGCTCAGCTTATACTAAAGAAGAACTGCAACAAATTGCTGATGTAGCAATTGAAAATAATTTCTATGTGCTCTCAGATGAAATTTATGAAAAGATGGTTTATGACGATTTTAATTTCGTTAGTTTTCCTTCACTAAATCCTGCCTTAAAAAATAAGACTATTCTCGTTAACGGGGTTTCAAAAACTTATGCTATGACAGGTTGGAGAATTGGTTATGCTGCAGGACCGGAAGCTGTTATCAACGGAATAAACAAAATTCAAAGTCATACAACATCTCACGCTTCATCAATTTCACAAGCAGCTGCAACTGAAGCTGTTGCCGGGCCGCAATACATAATTGATGAGATGTTGATAGAGTTCAGAAAAAGAAGAGAATATATTTATAATGAATTGACTTCAATAAATGGTGTAAGCTGTTATAAACCTGAAGGAGCTTTTTATCTGTTCCCAAACATATCAACATTTTTTCATCATCATACAGACACTTTGAAAATTGAAAGCTCATTTGACTTTTCAATGTTTCTGCTTCACGAAGCCCACATTGCAGTTGTTCCTGGCAGTGCGTTTGGTAAGGAAGGATATATCAGATTGTCTTATGCAACTTCAATGGATCATCTTAAAGAAGCTGTTTACAGATTAAGGAAAACATTAAATCATCTGATTTAATTATTTGCCAAGCTTTAATAGAAGAGCTTTTTCAACCTGCTCAGTCGGCATTTTCTCACCAGTCCAGATTTCAAATGACTTAGCTGCCTGATTTACAAGCATCTTAATTCCATCAACTGTTTTTGCGCCGCTGCTCTGAGCAAGTTTGAGCAGTTTGGTTTCAACAGGATTGTAAACTAAATCAAATACAATTTGATTATTTGTAAACATATCGTTCTGCGTTAGTACAGCATCATCATTCTCCGGATACATCCCCACTGATGTAGCATTAACAACCAAAGAAGAACTCTTAATGATGTCTTTAATATCTGGAGGCATCAGTTCATTCACAGTGAATGAATCATATTTCATCTTTGATTTAAAGAATTGTCGAAGTGTTTCGGCTCTTTGCTCAGTTCTGTTTACAAGATGAATTTTAGAAGGTCTGAAATGTTTGATAAGAGTATAAATTACAGCTCGTGCAGAACCACCAGCACCAATTACAACACATTCATTATCTGAAATTTCTTTTTTGAACATATACAGCGACTCAAGAACACCGGCAACATCTGTATTGTAACCAAATAATTTACCTTCTTCAACAAGTACAGTGTTTATTGCCCCGACCATTGAAGCTTCTTCGGAAACTTTTGACATAAGCTCTTTTACTTTTACTTTGTGTGGAATTGTAACATTAAATCCTCTGAATCCTAATGCTACTAATCCCTTTATTGCGCTTTTCAGATTTGCAGGAACAACATTAAACGGAAGATACATATAATCAAGTCCTGTTAATTCAAATGCAACATTATGAATAAAAGGTGAATAAGTATGTTTGATCGGATGACCGAGTAATCCTACTAATCTGGTCTTTAAATGCATTGAGTCTTTCATAAGAAAATTTTAATAAATTAAATTTCACCAAGAAGTCTTTTAAATAATTTCGAGGTCTTAATATCCGGATATTCATTTTCAAACTCACTACGAATATCAGGATTTATGGCGAATGCTTTTTTAAGACAATCAATTGCTTCCTGAGTTCGGTGAAGGATGAAATTTATTTTTGCTTTTGAATAAAGTGAATTTGAATCATTCGGATTTATTCTAAGACACTGATCATAGGCATTAAGAGCGTTCAGCCATTGATTAGCTTCATAATAAGTTTCAGCAAGATTGTACCAGATATCATATCCATCTGGTTGCAATCGTGCTGCTTCCAGATAGCTTTTGATTGATTCTTCAAGATGTCCAAGTGAATACTCAAGATCTGCTTTTGCACGCCACGCATCAGGATCATCACTTGAAATTGATATTGCTTTGTTAAAATCTCTTAATGCTAATTGATATTTACCGAGAGAATCATAACAATATCCTCTGGCAAGATAAGCTTCAAAATATTCATCATCACTTTCAATCGCATCAGAATAATACTTAATTGCATTTTGCAAATCGCCTAATTCCTCATAAACACTTGCAAGATTATAGAAAGCTGTTTCATCATAAGGATCAATCTCAATTACTTTCTGAAAACATTCAATTGCCTGCTGAAGTTTACCAAGATCAGCAAGTGTGTTCCCCTTATTATACCAGGCACTTGAGAAATCATCGCGGATTGATGTGGCAAGATCAAAACAATTAATTGCTTCTTCCAGTTTACCGGTTTTTACCAAAATTATTCCTTTGTTGTACCAACCGCTTGCATTGTAAGGATCAAAGTCGAGAAATTTTTCGTATGCTTCAAGTGATTTTTCAAAATTGTTCAATGCTTCATAACAGAATCCAAGTTCGTAATAAACTTCAATGTAATTTGGATCTATACTAATTGCTTTTTCGAAATAAGGGATTGCTTCTGAATATTTGAATTGTCTCTGATAT
>JAIMAZ010000295.1 GCA_023511695.1 Ignavibacterium sp. | reverse complement strand
CCTCCATACAGATGCAACATCACCTAATGACTTTGTTGTATCTTTAACAGTAATAAACGGAATCTCAAGATTGCTGAATTTCTTAAGCTGATTTTTATTTATCATAACAGCAGAAACATTTTTCTTTACCACTTCATCTACAAAATCATGGCCATCAAATCTTTCACCTTTTATAGCGATGAACAAACAGTTTTTCCCAATCTTTCGTGAATCAATAGAAACTGATGAAATATCTTTGAATTTATCCGGATTAAAAATCTCTGCATCCGGAAGATTGAAGAAATCATTCAATGTAAGTTTAATTTTATTCATCAGCTTAAAAACTCCTTCGCAGTTTCCTGATCTGAAAAATGATTCCTCAGTCCATTGATTTCCTGATAAGTTTCGTGACCTTTGCCTGCAATTAAAATTGCAGCATCATCTTTTGATTTTTGTATTGCATACTTAATTGCTTCGTATCTGTTTTCAATAACAATAAAATTGTTTTTCGTAACTCCTTGTTTAATATCATTAATTATCTGCATTGGATTTTCAGTTCTTGGATTATCTGAAGTGATTACAACAAGGTCACTTAATTCTGTTGCAACCTTGCCCATTAACGGTCTTTTTGTTTTGTCTCTGTCACCACCAC
This sequence comes from Ignavibacterium sp., assembly GCA_023511695.1. Classification (GTDB taxonomy): domain Bacteria; phylum Bacteroidota; class Ignavibacteria; order Ignavibacteriales; family Ignavibacteriaceae; genus Ignavibacterium. The sequence continues at coordinate 3,108 of JAIMAZ010000295.1, read as the reverse complement.
AACCAAACACAGTAACAAGCTGTCTGTCGTTACCAATAATCTGCCTTAATGCACGGATAGCTTTCTCGAGACTATCAGCAGTGTGTGAATAATCAACAATAGCTTTTTTAATACCACTTCCTATTACTTCAAATCTTCCCGGCACAAAAGGGGTTGTGTATATTCCTTCAATAATTTTTTCTTTAGGAATACCAAACTGATCAGCTAAGGCAAATGCTGCTGCAGAATTATAAGCATTGAATTCACCGATTAAAATAGTTTTGATGTTATACGATTTTCCGCCAGTTGTAATTGTAAAGTTTGTTCCATTTAAATCATACTTAATGGATGAAATCACATAATCAGAATTTTCTGATTGCCCATACGAAAAAATTTTTGCTTTACTATCCGATACAATCTTACCGGAAGATTTATCATCAGCATTTATTACTGCGATTGAATCACCTTCAAGATTATCAAAAAGAATTTTCTTAGCACTGAGATAGTTTTCAAAAGTCAGATGAAAATCAAGATGATCAGAAGTAATGTTAGTAAAAACAGCACCGGCAAAATTCAATCCATAAACACGATTCAGTGCAAGTGAATGTGATGATACTTCCATTACTGCGTGCGAACAACCGTTACTTACCATTTGTTGGAAGAAGTAATTTAGGTCGTTTGATTCCGGTGTTGTAAGTTTAGAATCAATTTTTTCTGAACCGATATAATTTGCAATTGTTCCTACAAGCCCTGTTTTACTTCCGGCAGTTTCAAAAATATTTTTTAAGATAAATGCTGTTGTAGTTTTTCCGTTTGTTCCTGTAATTCCAATTAGTTTTAATCTTGAAGTTGGATCCTTGAAAAAACCTTTACTTAGCTGAGCAAGTGCAATCCTGGAATTATGAACAACAATTTTAGCAATATCAGCATGAATAAAAATTTCATCAGGAAGATTATTGTCTTCTTCAACAACAACAGCAACAGCACCTTTATTTATGGCATCCATCACAAAAAGATGTCCATCGGTTTTATAACCTTTAATGGCAACAAACACAGAATTCTTTTTCACTTTCCGTGAATCGTGTTCAATGCCGGAAACATCTTTTCGCTGAACATTTCCCGCAACCTGAATTACTTTAATATGATTTATAAGTTCAGTTAATTCCATTAATAAACACTCGCTCCGGTTATAGTTACTTCTGAACAATTGAGAATGCAAACTTCATTTGTTCTGATTTTACTTCCAGGTGTAATACTTTGATTAATAACAATTCCACTTCCGTTGATTTTATATTTCACACCCATTCTTGTTAAAGCATTTATCGCATCACGAACACTGCAGTTAACGAGGTCAGGCATAAGCTTATCTGAAGGTAATTTAACTTCTTTTATTTTTATCTGGTTAGAATCATCTGCAGAGTTTTCTTTTCCAAGGTTTGTTATCAAAAGTTTCTGTTTGAAAGTTTCATCAATGTATTTTTCAAATCGGTCAAAATCTTTTTCAACTATTCGCGATGCAACTGATTTAAAGATTGGTGCAGCTACTAATCCACCATATTTTCCAACATCCGGTGAGTTTACTAAAATAAGGCAGACAACCTGCGGATCTTCAACCGGGAAAAATCCAATAAAAGATGAATTGTATTGAGCTGTGGAATATGAGCCATCAATTAATTTCTGAGAGGTTCCTGTTTTTCCACCGACAGAGATAAATTCTACATTAGCATTTTTACCGGTGCCGTTTTTAACAACGCCTCGAAGAATATTTTTCATAACAATTGAAGTCTGTTCTGATACTACTCTTCTTATTTGCTTTGGTTCAAATTCATATTCCAATTCACCACTATGATTAATTCTTTTCAATAGAATTTGTGGTTCATATAAAACACCGCCATTAATCAGAGCTGAGAAAGCTGTAATCAATTGAAGTGGTGTTACTGAAATTTCATAACCAAAAGACATATATGCTTTCGAAATCTTCGACCAGTCGGTTGGCTTTTTTAATTTGCCGGCAGTTTCGCCTGGTAACTGAATTGAAGTCAGATTTCCAAAACCGAAGCCTCTCAGGTATTTGTAGAAATCATCATCAGAAATTCTTTGGGCAAGCTTAGCAATTCCAATGTTGCTTGATTGTTCAATTATTTCAGCAACATTAAGATATCTGTGTGGATGTGTATCTCTGATTTTTACATTTCTGAATTGATAAGTACCATTTTCTAAATACAAATTTTCATTTAATGAACATAATTTTCTATCGAGCAAGGCAGCAAGTGTAAAAGGCTTGAATGTTGAACCAGGTTCATAAGTATCTGTAATTGCTCTGTTCCTTCTTTGAAAATCGTTGTACTGCCAGTAGTAATTTGGATCAAAATCATCTACATTGGCAAGCGCTAAAATTTCTCCGGTGTTAGGATTCATTATAATTCCGGTTGCAGAGTGAGCTTTGAATTTCCCTAATCCTTTTCGAAGCTCTTCCTCCAAAACTGATTGATAATCTTTATCAATTGTGAGGACTAAATCAGAGCCCGCGATTGCTGGTTGTGTTTCATCCTCTTTAATGGTTACGATTTCACCAACAGCATTCTTGATTATTTTTCTGGTTCCATCAATTCCTTCAATTTCTTTTTTGAAAAATTCACTGACACCAGAAACCGGTTTAAGCTCTTTATTTATATATCCGAGTATATGACTAGCAAGATTTCCGTAGTGATTAATTCTGGTGGGATCATCTTTATAGTATAATCCAAAAATTTTTATGTCGCCTAAAGATTTTAATTGTTCATTAGTAACTTTTTTTGCTAAGGTTACTGTGCCTTTTTTTCCTTTAAGAAGATTTAAGAAATAGCTTTTGGGTTTATCTAAAACTTTCGCAAATTTTTCTGCAATCAATTCACGTTTCGATTTAGGTAACATTGCAAGATCTGCATAGAAAGTTACATCGTTTCTGTTATAAACAAGCAGGTTATTATTTCTATCATATATTAGCCCAAAGTCTGCTTCAATTTTTTCAATATCAGTCTGCTGCTGAATTGCATAATATGAATATTCTTCACTCTTGACCAATTGAATATTGGCAAGTCTTATTATTAAGACTGTAACAAGAATAAAGACCGCAAAAATTATAAATAG
>JAIMAZ010000030.1 GCA_023511695.1 Ignavibacterium sp. | reverse complement strand
AAAACAAAAGAGGTTGTCTCAAAAGTAATTTTTACTGTCACACTGATCCGTCAGCTGACAGATGCGGAAGTGTGATTTTACAATATAATGTCATCCTTCGACTGGCTCAGGATGACAAATTGTGTCTTATGAGAAAACCTCGTTTGAATGAAGACAAACAAAATTTATTTGTTTACAATTATCTGAGCACCTAATGCCTGACTTCCTGATCCGCCTAATAAACCTTTAGCGAATACGGTATAAATTTTTCCTGCCTGAAGTGTAATGTTCGGAAGCTCTAATACAACAGTCTGATTTGTGGCTGCATCTCTTACTTGTAAATTATATGTTGCTGCATCAAGCGGAGTAAAATCAACAGAGCCTTTGAATGGAACATTTCCAAATACTATTGTCCCGTCTGTTAATGTTATATTTACTGCAGGAGCATTTGGTGATAAATGAATGAATCTAACATGAGCTTTACCGCTTGCAGGATTAGATAAATTATCTTCAAATACTAATGCCTCAATGGCGCTAACCTGATTAACAGCAAAAACAGAATATGATTTATTTTCCATCAAATTAAGATTTGCCTGAATTACTGTGGTTGATGTACCTGTTACATTAACTTTAACATTTCTTGTTCCTGCATTTACCTGCAAATAACCTGTATTATTAGGGAAAGTAAGATTTGTTCCTGCAACTGCATTATCAACCAGTAAATCAACTCCTGGTGCATCCGGTGAAGCGTGAACAACCATTACATTGGCTTTAGGTGTTGGTGTTGGAGCTGTTGTGTTATTATCATCACTGCAAGCCGCTAATGAAATTACAGTAATGAAGGCCAACATTATAAAGAGCATTTTTCTTAAAAACATAGTAGTCTCCTGTGTTATTATAATTTATTGAATGATTTTAATGAATTCTAACTTCTCAACTATTTAAAGTATTATTAAGTTCATTCTGATGAGGGCATAAATTTCCCTCTTTAAATTTTATTGTAATTATTTTTCATTATCCTTACTAAGAATTTTTTTTGAGGAGAGCTTTATGAAAAGATTAATTGCAATTCTTGCACTGTTTTCACTTCCAGTATTTTCACAAATAAATTTTCCATCTTACTATCAGCAAAATGATATGTCGTTTGCTTCTGCAGGTGCATACAAGTTTGGATTGTATGGCTGGGATAATCCTGCTTTGCTTTCAACATTACATCAGCCGGATTTTCTTTTTACCTGGAATGATAAAATTGGTGATTGGAATGATTTTAATAATTGGGGGTTCTTTGCTGCAGTTCCAAACTTCGGATTTTCAATGTACAATCAAACTCTAAACAATTTTCACACTACTGATTTCAGACTTTCTGCAGCATTGGGCAATAAATCTTTCAGTGCAGGATTTGGTTATGGATGGTCAACCGGTGATGTAAGTGTTTTTAATCGTGCGGATATTTTTTCTTTGGGATTGCTAATAAGAGCAAACAAATATTTTTCTGTTGGCTTAGTTGGCAATCTTCCAACGAATGGAGAGCGCGAAGGAATTATTGATCTTGCATTGAGACCTTTTGGTACTCAGCTTGTAACAATTTTTGGCGATTATCTTTTATCAAGAGATATGCAGCCGGAAGAAATAAACTACAGCGTTGGTGCTGTTGTTGAACCTCTTGATGGTCTGAGATTAGTCGGAAGATACTTTGAGAATAAAAATATAAATGTTGGAATAGAATTTAGCTTCGGAAGTATTGGGCTGATGTCAATTTCCCATCTGGATAAAGATGGTAAACAGCTATTCAATTCACACGGAATCCGTATCGGTGCTTATGACAGAAACATTTTCAGCCGGTTTATTTCTGATAATAAAATTGTTGAGCTGGATATGAAAGGTCAACTTAAGTATCAAACATTCAGATTGTTCGATAACTCAAATTCACTGATTGAACTACTTGATAAAATAGAAACAGCAAAAAATGATAAATCAGTCTCGGCGATTGCAATTAATTTTTCCGGCGCAATGATCAATAGAGAAATGCTCTGGGAAGTTCGTGAAAAGCTTAAAGAGTTTAAACAACCCGGAAAGAGAGTTTACATCTATATTGACAGAGCTGGAATGGATGAATATCATTTCGCATCTGTTGCCGATAAAATTATTCTTGATCCGCTGGGCAGCATAACTCTGAATGGTTTTCTGATCGGAAGAACTTTTCTTAAAGGAAGTTTAGATAAGCTAGGAATCGGATTTCATGAGCTAAGATATTTCAAATACAAATCAGCCGCAGAAACCTATGCCCGGGAAAATTTCAGTGAAGCCGACAGAGAACAGAGACAAATATTAGTTGATGAGTATTATGAAATTGCAAAACAAGATGTTTGCGAAGGTAGAAACTTTTCGCCGGAACAGTTTGACAATTTGGTTGACAGCTTAATTGCATATTTGCCTGATGAAGCGATAAAACTCCGGCTTGCTGATACTCTTGGCAGATGGAGCGATATAAGTAAAATCATAGAAAAATATGAAAGTAAGTCCAGAGCGCTGGTTACACCATCTTCTTTGGAGAAGTATAATTTGCCCAAAGACAACTACTGGAGCGAGAAACCAAAAATTGCAATCATATACGCAATTGGCGGAACTTCAATGGATGATGGAATAAACGCCCGAAGTCTTTTTAAACAAACAGAATCTGCTTTTGAAGACGATAATGTTAAAGCAATTGTATTAAGAGTTGATTCACCCGGCGGCGATGCTCTTGCTGCAGATTTGATTGCAGATGTACTCAGAAAAAATAAAGGCAAAAAACCAATAATTGTTTCTCAGGGTTTTGTTGCGGCTTCCGGTGGTTACTGGCTTTCGATGTATGCAGATACTATCGTTGCAGCACCAACCACCATAACCGGTTCAATTGGTGTGATTGGTTCATTCTTTTATAATAAAACGCTTAAACAGGATTTAGGTTTATCAACTGATTTTGTTAAGCGTGGTAAATTTGCTGATCTTGGTTTTGGTTTTACTTTGCCAATAATTCCCCTTTCTCTTCCTGACAGAGATTTTACTGAAGAAGAATCTCAAATGATTGAAACAAGAATAAAACTTCTTTACAAAGATTTTGTAAATCGTGTTGCAACCGGAAGAAACAAAACATTCGATGAAATAGAAACCATTGCACAAGGAAGAGTCTGGAGTGGACGAGATGCAAAAAAACTTGGTTTAGTTGATATTCTCGGTGGATTAAGCGATGCAATTGAAGTTGCAAGATTAAAAGCAAATCTTAATAAAGAAGAATTTGAGCTAAAAGAATTTCCTCCGAGACCGTTAATAAACATAAATGCTTTTATTCCAGATTTGCTTCCGATTAAAGTTGAAGATAAATCACCATTGCTCGAAGATTTAAAGCTCAGATTAAAATATAACGGTGAACCAATGCTTATGCTGCCAATTGATGATTTAGAAATAATTAAAGATTGGAGTTATTGAAAATCAGATTATTCGAATAAATCATTAGTGAATAAGTTTATTGGATAATACTTTTCAGAGAGGTTCAATGATAAAACAGATTGAACCTCTCCGAATAATCATCTTAAACTGAACAATAGGTTTTTACTTCCTCATTAATTTCAACCAACTTTTTCTCTGCTCATCGGATCAATAAACTTTGCGCGTGAAGTTAAATTATAAATTGCAGGAATTACAAACAGCGTTAATATTGTTGACGCAATCAATCCACCAATTGCAACGATTCCGAGCGGCATTCTTATTTCTTTTCCTGCATCACCAATACCTAAAGCTAATGGCAGCATTCCAAGTATAATAGCAATTGAAGCCATTATCTGTGGCTTTAGTTTTGTCGGACAAGCTTCCATCAAAGCATCTTTGGGAAGATATCCTTGTTCTCTTCTTAATTGATTGGTGTAATCAAGAATAAGAATTGCATTGTTAACAACAATTCCAATCAGCATTATTATCGCCATAAGTGATGTAATGCTGAATGAAGTATTAGTAATAAATAAAGCGAGAACAACTCCGAGTAAGCCAAGCAATACTGTAAACATAATAATAATTGGCTGCCAGAAACTTTCAAGAATTGCTGCCAGCAACATATAAGTCAGAAGTACAGCAAGGAAGAAAGCAAAGATCATATCCTGAATCATATCATTCATCATTTTTACATTTCCGCCCCACCGAAATGAATAGCCGGATGGAAGTTTAATTTCATCAAACCGTTTTTCAATTTCACTTGTTACATCACCAAGTGGATATCCTGGTGCTGCAGAACCTGTAAACATTATTGATGTGAATTTATCGCGATGTAGAATTTTAGTAAATCCAGTTGTGAACTTAACATCTGCAAGCTGTGCTAATCGAAAAGCTCCAGCGTGAGTTGCAACAGTGATATTACCGATTTTTTCCGGCGAGTTTACAGATTCATCATCAAGTGTTACAGTAATATCATATTCATCACCGGCTTCACGATATTTAGCTGATTGAATTCCTTCAATTGCAGAACGAAGAGTAAATGCAAGCTCCGTTATAGTCATTCCAACCTCAGTGAGCTTTTCACGTTTTGGATAGATTGTTATTTCCGGTTTACCGGCGCGTGAACTATTATCAAAGTTTATTAGTCCGGGAACATCTTTAATTTTTTCAACAGTTTCATTCTTTAATCTTTCAAGTTCATCCAAATCCTGTCCTAGCAGGAAAAACTGAATCGGTGCTTCACCACCACCCATATCTTCACCGACATCAATTTTTATTTTTGCATTCGGAACATCAGCAAGCTCTTTTGTAAGGATGGAAATCATATCAAGAAGTTTTGTATCTCTTTCTTTAACATCAACTAATTTAACATCAATGCTCGCCATATTTGTTCCAACATCAAGATCGCTGAGTTTGCCAAGATTGGTGAGTATATGTTTTACTTCGGAGTGTTTCTTGATTCTGTTTTCAATTAGTCGCACAGTGTTTGCGGTCTCATCAAGATTATAACCTGCAGGAAGTTCAACAGTTACTCTGATTCTTCCATCATCTGTTTGTGGAATAAATTCAAAACCAAGCTTGGGTCCAAACAACATTACAACAATTATAAAAATTAAAATTGATGCAGCAACAGTTAAAAAGCTTTTAAACTTGCTTTGCAGAATATAACTTAAAAGTTTTCTGTAGACTTCTGTTTGTCTTGCTTCAAAATTGTTGAACCAGGTAGCAAGTTTTCCGGTTTTATGTTCCTTCGAAAGAAGAAGAGATGAAAGTAATGGTGTTAGTGTAAATGACATAATAAGCGAAAAAATTGTTGCGAACACTGCAGCCAAAGCAAGTTCACGAAGCCACAATCCAACCATCGAAGACATATTTGCAATTGGAAGAAATACCACAATATTCGTTAATGTTGATGCGAGCACTGCAACTGTAACTTCAGATGTTCCTTTGTATGATGCCTGCTTAATTGTTTCGCCCATCTTTTTGTATCGGAAGATGTTTTCAATTACAACAATAGAATTTGCTACAAGTACTCCGACTGAAACTGATAATCCCATCAAAGTCATCATATTTAATGAAAGTCCGAAAACCTGAAGCAGTAAAAATGTTGAAATGATTGAGGTCGGCATTGACATTGCTACCACTAAAGTTGAACGCCAATCGTGTAAGAAAAGGAACAAAACTATTGCTGTGAAAATTACTCCGAGATAAATATTGCTCATCGTATCATCAACGCTGGCTTTAACAAATTCAGAAGCATCATTAACAATTTCGAGTTTACAACCTTCGGGCAAAGCAGCTTGAATTTCCGGCAGTGAAGTTCTGATTGCATCAGCAACTTTAACAACATTTCCTTCACTGGATTTTATTATACCTAATCTCACGACACTTTCATTTCTGAAATTCTTTTTCACATTAAAGAAAGTTGCCCTTTGACGAATATCTTTTCCCGCATCAAGCACATCAGCAATTTGTCTGATTTTCTTTGGACCGAATGCTGTTGGTATTTCAAGTTCGCGAATTGATTCTGGATTATGAAATTGTCCATCAAGCCGAACAGTGTATTCCTGATTTCCAATCTGAAAATATCCGCCGGGAATATCCATATTGTGCATCTGAAGAATCTGTGTAAGCTGAGGCAATGAAATATTATTTTCGAATACAACTTTATTATCAAGCTGAACGCGTATTTCACGCTCCTGGCCGCCGGTAATCTGTACTTTAGCAACACCATCAATTTGTGAAAATCTGTCTTTAAGAGTTTTGTCTGCAATTTCATAAAGCTGTCTCGAATCCAGGTTTCCACTTAACACAACATCAACAACCGGGAATAACCTTAAATCAACTTTCTGAACAATTGGTTTTTTGGCATCAGTCGGGAGATTATTGATAATCTCATCAACTTTATCTTTTGTTTCCTGATTTGCAACATTTACATCTTTGCCAAGCTGAAACTCAATGATAATAATCGAAGCTCCATCTAACGAATAAGATTCTATTCTTTCAATCTGGCTGATTGTTGAAACGGCGTCTTCAATTCTTTTTGTGATAAGTGTTTCAATTTCTTTCGGTCCTGCGCCGGGATAAATTGTCTGAATTGTTACAAATGGAATTTCAACATCAGGTTGAAGATTCAGGTTTAATCTGTTATATGCAATTAAGCCGAAAATCAGAAATATTAATATTCCAACAGTTGTAAGAACCGGACGATTGATTGATACTTTTGCGAGAAACATTTTTCAATTCCTTTTTATTGAATCACATTTACTTTAGAACCATCTTCGAGCTGCGATGCTCCTTTAACTACAAGCATATCACCAACCTTTAATCCATTTGAAACCTCATAAAACAATCCGCTTTCATTTCCGTTTGTTATATATCTTTTAACTGCTTTATTATTCTCAACAACAAAAACATAACTTCCTTTTTCATCATTGTTCACAAGACTTCGCTGAATGATGACAGCATTGGCTTTTTCATAAGTAAGTATTCTGATTTCATTTGTAACACCGCTCTTGATAATTCCTTTTGGATTATCAAATTCCACTTCAACAAAAAATGCCTGTTTTGCAGGATCCATTGCCAAAGAAATCTCAACTACTTTTCCGATAAATTGCTGTCCGTTGTATTCTGTAATTGCTTTCATTCCTTTTTTAAACTGCGAAATTTCTTTTTCTGAAACCCAGATTTTACTTCTCATCTTGTTGGTTTGAGAAACTGTGAACAGCGGAACATCGCCTTTAACATTGTCGCCGACATTAACTTTCATATCAACAAGAATTCCGTCAAAAGGCGCTTCGATGAAAAGCATCTGACGAACTGATTCATAATTTCTTTTTGCTACGATATACTGAGTTTCAATTGCATCATAATTTGCCTGAGAAGTTTCGCCTGCTTCGAGTAAAGCTTTTACACGTTCGTAATTTTTTTTCAGATTTTCATAAGCAGATTTTGCCTGCTCGTATTGAACGCCCGGATTGTATGTATCAAACTCAACTATAATTTGTTTTTCTCTTACATAATCACCAACCGATGCATTTATTTTTTCAATCTTTCCTCCAACAATAGAACCTTTCGTTGCTTCTTTGATTCCGGTAAGCTTAGAAAAGAAAGTTAAGTATTTGTTGAACGGCTGATATTTAACCTCTTCAACCTGTACGGGAATTCCTTCCTCATTTCTTATTTCATCCATACTTTTTGCATCTGGTTTATCATCGCCGCAGGATGTGAGGAATAATGTTGAAATGAAAATAGTTGCGCTACATAATTTTAGTATTGATTTCATCGCTGTATTTCTCCTGATTTCTATAAAACTCTTTAATTATTCTGTTTCGTACTTTGATAAATATTCTTGATTGGTTCTGCCAAGCAGTTGGTCCATTTCGAATTTTGTAACAAGATAACTATGAACTGATTGTATATAATTTGTTCTTGCCTGTTTCAATGCAATATCAGCATTCTGAATTTCCAACTGACTTCCAGTTCCTTCTTTATATCTCACTTTTGCAATTTCATAAGCTCTTTCAGCAACCTTAACATTTTTGTTTTGTGCGTCAACCAAACTCTGAACTCTTTTCAGCTCATTATATTTTGATCTTATCTGTGTTACAAGAAAATCTTTGTAAAGATTCATCTGTTCTTCAGTTTGCTTAAAAGTAATTGTTGATTGCTCAACTCTGTTTTTAGTTCTGTTTCCTTTCCAGAGATTTATTGAGAAACTTAAACCAACTGTTAAAGACGAATAATTCTGAAAATTCCATTTATCAGATGAGCCGGCATAAGAGTAACTTCCGAATGCGGCAATGTTAGGCCAGTATTCAGAAACATCAAGCTGAATGAATGCTTCATCAACCTGTTTTTTCAGGTCAAGACTTTTCAATCCAAAATTTGAATGAAGCGCTTCTGAGATTAAATCATATTCAGTTGGTAGAGTTTCAGGTTCATAAAGAATCTCTCCCGTAATGTCAATTTCTTCTTCCTGTGGAATACCAAGTAATACTTTCAAACCATCTTTTGCTGTCTTTAATGTGTTTTCCATTTGCAGAACCATCGGACGAATATTTTCAACCTGTACTTCTGCCTGCAGCATATCAAACTCAGAAACAAGTCCCTGATTAAACAATGCTTTGACATTACGAAGATTGTCCTGCGCATTCATAAAGCTTGCGTTGGTTATTTCATAAATTTGTTTTGAAAGCAGAACTCCGTAAAAAGTAGTTTGCACCGAAAGAACTGTTTTTGAAATTGTATTGTTCAATTCTGCTTTAGATAAATTGTAATAAATTCTTGAAGCACCAATTCCGCGAAATACTGTTGAGCTGAATAATGTTTGTGTAAGAAGAAGTTGTGCCTCATAGTTGTTCGATTGTGCAAATGACTGAAGCTGTGTTTCAACCGGAACAAATTTGTTGTTGTCTCTTGGAATTACATTCTCGTCAAACAATATTGAGTAAGTTGCATTCTTAAGCAAAGCGGCAAAATCGGGAAATGGCATTTTTGGTTTTCTTAAAAAGTGTGTGAATGTTCCATTCAGATCAAGACTTGGCAATGCATATCCGAATGCTTCATCAACTGCAGCACCGGCTTTTTCAACAGTCATTTTCGAAAGTCTGATATCGCGATTGTTTTCTAATGCAATGTTTATCGCATCATCTAAAGTAAGAACTCTGTTTTGGGAAACTAATTGGCCTATGAACAGTAAGCTTAATAAAAGTGGAAAGACAAATTTATTTTTCATTTAAGGAACCCCTGATTGTTCAAAAGATGAAGAAATTATGTAAGTAAAAATAATGTCAACTCTTTTAAGTGGTTGTGAGGAAAAGCAAAATGATGGTATATAAAAAATAAATTAGTAGAGATTTGCTTTGGCAAGTCTCTACCAGGAAAGACAATTTTTAACCTATTGGATAGCCAATTACGGAAAGATTGGGTAAAAGTATTTTTTGCGTAAGGTGAGTTATTAATCTAACTACCAACCAAATCACAATGTGCTTGCAGCGCAGACTAAAATCTGCGTTACGAAAATTTACGGATCGGTCCGTCTCCATCAGCTGACGGATGACGGACCAACCTAACAATAAAATTATCTCCCTGCACTTACGAAATTTTTGTTCCAAGCACTTCTAAAAATTTCGCAATCCAGTCCGGATGAGCTGGCCAAGCAGGTGCAGTAACTAGGTTCCCATCAACAAAAGCTTTATCAACAGGAATATCCTGATATTCGCCGCCGGCAGCATTTACTTCAGGACCAACAGCGGGATAACACGAAACTTTTCTCCCTTTTACTCCACCAGCTGCAGCAAGTAATTGAGCTCCGTGACAGATTGAAGCAATTGGTTTACCAGCATCAATAAAATGCTTTGTGTATTCGATTACTTTTTTATTTAACCGAATATATTCAGGAGCCCTTCCACCGGGAATTACAAGAGCATCATAATCTGACGGATTAACATTATCAAATGTAAAATTTAATGCAAAATTGTGTCCCGGCTTTTCGCTGTAAGTTTGATCTCCTTCAAAATCGTGAACAGCGGTGCGAACTTTTTCGCCGGCTTTTTTATCGGGACAAACAGCGTGAACTTTGTGTCCAACTGCTTGTAGTGCCTGAAAAGGAACCATCACTTCGTAATCTTCAACGAAGTCGCCAACAAGCATTAAAATTTTTTTTGATGCCATATTAACCTCCTGTGTTTATTCTGGTTGTTGTTGAACAAGGTATCTTTTAATTTTTTGCGTGGTAGTTTTTTCAAATTCAGTTTCTCTTATATAAAACTTTTTTATCTGTTTATAATTCGCTAATTCTTTGTTAACCTTTTTAATCTCTTCGGAGATTATGTTATTAACAAGTTCCGGAGTAATCTGAACATTATTTTTTTCGGAATACTCGATAAAAGCTTCAGCATCAGTAACAATCTGAACAGCAATCACTTCGTCGTGCTTTTCATCCTTCTCACCATAAACCATACACTCCTGAATAAACGGACTTCTGTTAAGTAAATCTTCAATCTCTTCAGGGAAAACATTTTTACCGTTATTAGCGATAATTACATTTTTCTTTCTGCCTGCGATGTGAAGAAAACCATCTTCATCAAAGAAACCAAGATCTCCGGTTTTAAACCAACCATTCTCAAAAGCTTCCTGAGTGAGCTTCGGATTTTTATAATAGCCAAGCATTACATTATCACCCTTTATAAAAATTTCTCCAACACCATCCTGATCGGGATTATTAATCTTAACCTGAACTCCTGGCAATGGTAATCCTGCAGCATTATCTTTGAATGCATACAAGCGGTTCAAAGCAACAATGGGAGCGGTTTCTGTGAGTCCATATCCCTGCACAAAGTTAAATCCGAATTCTCTCAAACCTTTTGCAACTTTCGGATCTGGTGCGGCTCCGCCTGCAATAAATAATCTGATTGAACCACCAAACCTTTTATGTAATTCACTAAAGACATTTTTCTTTGCACTCTTCCAACCAATAGCATCTGCGATGTTAGTTAATTTAACAAGCGGCGGAACAATTTTCGATTTTAACTTGTCTTCCTGAATTCCTTTATAAATTCTTTTGAACATTTTATCATAAAGAAGCGGAACGCCGAGCAATATTGTTGCTTTAACTTTCTGAAGATCATCAACAACTGTTTTCAGAGACCTTGCATAATGAGCAGATGCACCAGCATACAATGGACACAAAAATCCGCAAGTGCATTCATATGTGTGATGAATTGGTAAAACAGAAAGGAAGCGATCTTCCGGATTTATTCTGATCATACTTGTCATTGCCATCAAATTTGCCGCAAGGTTTTTCTGACTTAACATTACACCTTTAGCCCTTCCAAGCGAACCCGATGTGAAAATTATTTCTGCCATCTCTGTTGGATCGATTTCCGGAAGTTTATCCAGATAAGCATTTTGTTTATTTATTAATTCAGTCATAGAAAAAACTTGATCATCACTTTTTTCTTCGTCCATACTTATCAGGTATTTCAGTTTTAAGAGCGAAGATTTTTTCTCAAGCAGCATTTCTTTGAATGTATTAGAGAAGACAATTGCTTTTGCATCTGATTCGTGTATGATGTTCAGAATTTCATTTGTAGTAAGATTTTTATCAATCGGAACTATGACCATATTAAATGTCATTGCAGTAAGATATGTGATTCCCCATTGAACTCTGTTTTCGCCAATTAAAGCTATATGCTCTCTTGGCTTCAAACCAATTTCGAATAATGCTTTGCCAAACCTTAAGACAAAATCGCGCAATTCTTTATAAGTAGCTTTTGGAATAGGATAATCTGTCAGGTCTTCAAGTGCAATCTTATCCGAATACTCTTTCGCCGAGCGCAAAAGCATATCCTGAATAGATGAAATTTTGGGAACATCGTAAAGCGGATATTTTTTTATCATTAGTTTGCTCCTTGTTATAAAGTTTTCTGAATTGATAGGGCGCCTCTTAAATCTCCCATCTGATAATCCTTTGCTTTATCATCAGGATATATTTTGTTGATTACATCTTTAACTTGTGGAGAAATCTGTTCTTCTGTTCCATGGCAGTTCAAACATTCCGGTTGAACAAAAATTGGTTTCATATAACGGACCTTCGAAATGCCATCCTCTTCGATCAATTCAACATACTCAGTCTCTGGGTTGATTTGATTTTTTGAATACATTTCTTCAAACATTTTCAATACCTTTGATTCAAATTCATCCGGTACATTCATCGGATTTCTGTTTTTGAAGCTAACTCTTTTTATATAAATACCTTTCGATATGCCGTAATTATTAGTTAACAGCTGTGCGGTATCAGAGCAAACAGAAACAGCACTGACAATTCCGTGAGTTTGAATTTCTTTTATCAGGACAGATTTGAGCGACTCCATAAAAGTCTTTGCATCTGAACGGAGTGCTGATTTAAGTTGCTCGGTAATTTCTGGTTTGGGTGTTTGTGTGCAGGAAATGAACAGAATGAATAAGAATAAAACGGAGAACAATAACTTTTTCATAAACATCTCTCCTTTCTATTTCAAAAATAAAAATTTCGCTCATCAATAACATCTTATTGAAATAATATTTTTAAGTTTGAATTAAAGTTTGCAATTTATTAATATGAACAGGTTGAATCTTCAAAGCGGTCTTACACAAAAAGAGATCTTTAAATTCTGGCTTCCACTTGCCGCAACCTGGTTAATGATGTCGCTCGAAGGACCCTATTTAGCCGCTTTAATTGCCCGCTTGCCTGACCCCAAGTTTAATCTCGCAGCATACGGTGTTGCATTTTCCCTCGCTCTGATTGTCGAAGCTCCCGTTATTATGATGATGAGCGCATCAACGGCTTTAGTTAAAGATTACAATTCATTTCTTGAATTAAGAAAATTTAATTATCGGCTGAGTCTTTCTCTTACAATCGCAATGATTGTGTTCAGCATTCCCCCAATTTTTTATTTCATTACTGAAAATTTAATCGGGCTTCCACACGCGGTTGCTTATTTAACCCATTTAAGTATTATGCTGTTGATACCTTGGCCTGGTGCTATTGGTTACAGAAGATTTTATCAGGGAATTTTAATCAGGAATAACCAAACAAGATTTGTTGCTTTTGGAACAATTATAAGACTTCTTTCAATGTCAGCAGTAGCTTTAATGTTATATCTGTTTACTAAAATTCCCGGGGCGGTAGTTGGTGCTTCAGCATTATCATCTGCTGTGGTGATGGAAGCGATTGCAAGCAGAATAATGGCAAATAAGTTATTGAAAAAAATAAAATCCACTGAAGCCAATTATGAATCAAAGACTCATCTAACTCAAAAAAGTATTTTTACATTTTATTATCCACTCGCACTTACATCAATATTAACACTTGGAGTACAACCATTTGTAACATTCTTTATCGGACAAAGCAGAATGGCTCTTGAATCTTTTGCTGTTCTGCCGGTTGTTACTTCATTCGTTTTTATTTTCAGAGGACTTGGTCTTTCATATCAGGAGGTTGTGATTGCACTTATTGGTGACAAATTCGAACACTCATCACAAATCAAATCATTTGCTATTAAGCTTGCCTCTATTACAGCCGGAACATTAATGATTATTGCCTTTTCTCCTCTTAGAGATTTTTGGTTACAAAGCGTTTCGGGTTTAAGCACATCTCTTGCAGAATTTGCTCATCTGCCTTTAATGATAATGTCTTTCTTCCCTGCAATGACTGTCTTAATCAGTTTTGAACGAGCAATATTAGTGAAAATTAATCACACAAAAACTATAACTGCAGGTACTGCAACTGAATTTGTTTCTATAATAACTGTATTGGCAATTTGTATAAAGTACTTTGATTTTGTTGGCGCAGTAGCTGCCACAATTTCATTTGTGATAGGCAGAATGGCAGCTTGTGCTTATCTTTTCCCACCGGTTATAAAGGCATTGAATATTAAGGACTAATTAAGCATAATTGATTTATAAAGCAGAAGGAATTTATATGATTAAATTATTGTTTGTAATTATAACTATATCGCTTATTTCAATATTGGGTATTTCACTTAATAAAGTTAGCAGAGACTCAGGTAAGGCATTTAAAATGCTATCTGATTCAACAAAGAGTAAGGAGAAAATTATGGAAGAAAAAATCACAAGATCTGAAGAAGAGTGGAAAAAAATTTTAACTCCAGAACAATATCGGGTTCTTCGTGAAAAAGGAACAGAAAGAGCTTATTCCGGAGAATACTGGAATCACTTTGAAGAAGGAGTTTATAAATGCGCGGGTTGTGGCGCTGAGTTGTTCTCATCAGATACAAAATTTGATTCTCACTGTGGCTGGCCAAGTTATTTTACTCCGCTTGCCAGAGACAGAGTGATTTATAAAGAAGATAGAAGTTATGGAATGATTCGAACGGAAGTTCTCTGTGCTAAATGCGGCGGACATCTTGGACATGTTTTTGATGACGGTCCTGATCCAACGGGATTAAGGTACTGTATTAATTCAGTTTCGTTAATTTTTGAAAAGAGACCTAAACAAAAGTAGCCGAAACGTTGTGTTAGTGGATAAGAATCTTTTATATTGTTTTTCGTAATATGAAAAAAATTTTATTTGTTTGCACACAAAATAGATTAAGAAGTCCAACCGCTGAAAAAATTTTCAGTAATTATGATGGAATAAAAGTCAAATCTGCTGGATTAGACCCAAACGCAAGAACACATCTTACTTTAGAAATGATTAAATGGGCTGATATAATCTTTGCAATGGAGAAATCTCATCAGGAAAAAATTAAAAAGAAATATCAGGATAAGTTGAAAACAAAGAAATTAATTTGTTTGAATATTCCCGATGAATATGATTATATGCAGACTGAATTGATTGAAGTGCTGAATGAAAAAGTTCCGAAACTTCTTAAAGTTAATAAATAAAAAAGCCGTTCCTTGTTCAGAAACGGCTTTTAAAATAAGTAAAACTAAAATTTATTTTTCTGAGTGAGCTAACCAGTAACCACTGATGCTATAGATTTTTGAATCTGCCCAGGTTCTTACTTTGATTGTAAAACCATCTCTCGAAACAGACATTGCCTCAACATTAAATCTGCTGTTAGCATCTTTATCTGCATCAATCTGTGTTACAGATAAAAATATTGTTGGCTTTGTGTCGAATGGTTTTGGGAATTCAATGTCAATAGTCATTGTTCTTTCGCCGGTATTTTTATCCATATTGTATCCGGCAACTGATGGATTAACTGACCAGGTACCGCTCTGAACTTTTGATTGAGCAGAAACCATTGCTGTTAATGCGATAAATATTGCTACTACTGCAATTAGTTTTTTCATTTTGGGTTCTCCTTGCTATTGTGATTAAATGATGGATTTACTATTCAAATTTAGCAACTGATGTTTTTATTTACAAGGTAAACCATTTGTAAATGTTGTTATATCATTTGTTTAAAATGGAATTAAATCTTTCAATCGAATTTCATCTCTCTTTTAATTATCTTAAATATAAATATTGAAAAAAAATTATGATTGCTTTTTATAACGGAGAATTTCTTCCTATAGAAAAAATTTCTATCTCTCCTTTTGATCGCGGTTTTTTATTTGCCGATGGTGTTTATGAAGCTCTTAGAACTTACAACAAAAAGTTATTTATGCTTCAGAAACATCTTGAAAGATTGAAATATAGCTTAGAGCAAATCAACCTTAATTTTTCAGAGTTCAATCAATTAGAAAATATTATTTATCGTTGTGCGGAGTTAAATTCCCTCGATACTGATTTCAGCACTTACATTCAAATTACACGCGGAGTTTCCTTTCCAAGAACACATTACTACTCTAACCAGATAAAACCAAATTTATTTGTTTTTGTGTCACCACTAAAAAATCGGGGAAGGGAAATAAATGAAGGCGTAAGCGTAACTCTTGAACAAGATGTCAGATGGAGCAGATGTGATATTAAATCTATAGCATTGTTGCCGAATGTATTAGCAAATCATAAAGCAATAAGTGAAGGTCACTACGAAGCAGTTTTGTTCAGAGATAATTTTATTACAGAAGGTTCGCACACAAATTTTTTTGCTGTGAAGAACGATTCAATTATTACCGCACCTCTTTCAAATTATATTCTGAATGGAGTTACAAGAAGCATAATTTTTAATCTCTGCGAGGAAAACAATATTCAAATTATCGAAGAATATATTTTGCTGGATGAGATTTTCACTTACGATGAATTTTTTCTAACAGGCACAACTACAGAAATAACTCCTGTTGTTAAAATTGGTAACCGAATGGTTGGAGATGGAAAGCCAGGTAAATTGACAAGAAAAATTCAAAAGCTTTTTTATGAATTTGTGAGAAAACATTAAACGATGTCTGCTGTAT
>JAIMAZ010000294.1 GCA_023511695.1 Ignavibacterium sp. | reverse complement strand
AAATTTGATATTCAATCATTTGAAGGAAAAGCAACTGGTGAGCTTATTAAAAATTTTTCTGATAAGGTTAAAAAAATTTTTCTTGTCTGCGGAAAAATTGAAAAAAATGTTAAATCACTTTTACCGGAAAATGTTATTTGCTTTCAGCTTCTGGATTATTATAGAAATGAAAATGAGGCAATAGAAAAAGCTAATGAAGGTCTGAAAGTAATTGCTCAAAAGATTATTGCAGATCATTTAACTCAATAAAAAAGGCTGTCAGTTCAGACAGCCTTTAATGAAAAATTATTATTATTTACCAGCAGCGGCTCTCGCACCAAGTTCTCTGTCAAGCATATAAAGTCCGCTCTTATTATCACCAATTAACTCTAATTTAGAAATTATATCTTCAACTGTTGTAACTTCTTCAACCTGTTCTGTAACGAACCATTGTAAGAAATTATTTGTCGCATAATCTTTTTCCTGCATTGCCTGATCAACAAGTTTATGAATAAGAGAAGTAATTTTCTGTTCGTGTGCTAAAGTATCTTTCCAAACCTCCATCAAACTCTTCCAGTTGGTTTTAGGAGCATCAATCTGTATTAGAGTAACTTTACCGTTTAATGAATTTATAAAATCGAAAAACTTCATTGCGTGCATATATTCTTCCTGTGACTGAACTCTCATCCATCCGGCAAATCCTTTTAAATTTTTATCTTCAAAGTAAGCAGCCATTGAAAGATAAAGATAGGAAGAATACATTTCTTCATTGAGATGTTTATTTAATGCTTTTAACATTTTATCTGATAACATAACAGACCTCTTGATTTGTTTTAAATTTACAATCAAATATAAATGAAAAATCTCAAAGAAATTATCTCAAAATTGGAGTTAAGACCTTCTTAAAAGTTGTTGATAATTATTTATGACCTTTATCATTTAAGCATTTAATTGAATTGATAATCAGCAGTTCAATGGCTAATTTTGACAGGCAATTTTAATATGACATTCACATTAAGAAAAGGAGTTAATTATGGCTGTTAAAGTAGCAATTAACGGATTCGGAAGAATCGGAAGATTAATTTTAAGAGCAATGGCTGATAGAAATTTGCTCGGCAAAGAAATTGATTTAGTTGCTCTTGTTGATGTAAGCAATGATGCAAAATATTTTGCATATCAGCTTAAGTACGATTCTGTTCACGGAATTTACAAAGGGGAAATTTCTTCAAAGAAAAGTAAACCTGAATTAGATCACGATGATATTCTTGTTATAAACGGAGAAGAAACTGCTTGCATTCTCGCATCAAAAGATCCTTCTCAACTACCTTGGAAAGAACTTGGAGTTGATTATGTTTTTGAAGCTACCGGTTTATTTACAGATTCTGAAAAAGCAAAAGGGCATCTTGCTGCAGGTGCAAAAAAAGTTATAATCACTGCTCCCGGAAAAGGCGATGTTAAAACGGTTGTAATGGGAGTAAATGATAACGAATTGAAACCAGAACACACAATTATTTCTAATGCTTCCTGCACAACAAACTGCTTGGCACCAGTTGTTCATGTTTTACTTAAAGAAGGAATTGGAGTTGAGGTAGGAATTATGACAACAATTCACTCCTACACTGCAACTCAAAAAACAGTTGATGGTCCTTCAAAGAAAGACTGGAGAGGCGGAAGAGCTGCAGCAATTAATATTATTCCTTCAACCACAGGGGCTGCAAAAGCTGTTGGTGAAGTTCTTCCTCAGGTTAAAGGAAAACTTACAGGAATGTCTTTCAGAGTTCCCACTGCAAATGTTTCAGTTGTTGATTTAACTTTCAGATCCGCAAGAGATACTTCAATTAAAGAAATTGATGAGTTACTCAAGAAAGCTTCACAAACTTATATGAAGGGAATTCTTGGTTATACTGAGGAAGAATTAGTATCTACAGATTTCAATCACGATGAAAGATCATCTATCTATGACTCATTAGCTACCTTACAAAATAATTTTAAGGATGAGAAAAGATTCTTTAAGATTGTAGCCTGGTATGATAATGAATGGGGCTATTCAAATAGATGTGTTGACCTGTTGATGAAACTTATTAAAATATAATAAAAAAAATTAAAGCTCTTGAAAAGTCATTGTTTCTTGAATGAGTTGCAATGACTTTTCTTATAATATGTTTAACTAATTTCAGGGGTTGACTTATGAACAAACTATCAATAGATAAAGTTGATTTGAAAGGCAAAAGGGTTCTTGTTCGTGTAGATTTTAATGTTCCATTGGATGAGAACTTAAATATAACTGACGACACAAGAATTGTCGAATCACTTCTAACAATTAAGAAGATTATTGCTGAAGGTGGAAAAGCAATTTTAATGAGCCATTTAGGTCGTCCAAAAGGAGGACCAAATCCAAAGTACAGCTTGAAACCAACAGCCAAAAGATTGAGCGAACTTTTGGGTAAGGAAGTTAAACTCGCACCTGATTGTATTGGTGAAGAAGTTAAAGCAATGGTCAATCAGATGCAGAATGGTGATGTTTTAATTCTTGAAAATGTCAGATTCCATCCTGAAGAAGAGAAGAATGATCCTGAGTTTGCAAAACAACTTGCTGAACTCGGTGATGTTTACATTAACGATGCATTTGGAAGTGCACACAGAGCTCACGCTTCAACAGAAGGTATAACTAAATTTATAAAGATTAATGCTGCCGGTTATCTGATGCAAAAAGAATTGGAGTATCTTGGTACAGCAGTAACAAATCCCAAAAGACCATATACTGCAATTCTTGGCGGAGCAAAAATTTCCGGTAAAATTGATGTACTCAACAATCTTCTTGATAAAGTTGATACACTCATTATAGGCGGAGGAATGGCATTTACATTTTTTAAAGCACAGGGAAAAGAAATCGGTAAATCGTTACTCGAAGAAGAAAAAATTGAACTTGCTAAAGAAGTTCTCGATAAATCTAAAACTTCTGGTGTAAAATTCTTATTGCCTGTTGATGTAGTTGTAGCATCAGAATTTAAAAACGATTCTCCGGCTTCAATCGTAAATGTTGATTCTATTCCTTCTGACAAAATGGGATTGGATATTGGTCCTGAAACAATTAAGTTATTCAGAGAAGAAATTCTTAAGTCCAAGACAGTGGTTTGGAATGGTCCGATGGGTGTTTTTGAATTTGATAATTTTGCAAAAGGAACTTTCGCAATTGCCGAAGCTTTAGCTGAAGCTACTTCAAACGGTTCTATTACTGTTATAGGCGGTGGTGATTCAGCAGCAGCTATTTCAAAAGCCGGTTTGAAAGATAAAGTATCACATGTTTCAACTGGTGGAGGTGCCTCCTTAGAATTTCTTGAAGGAAAAATTCTGCCAGGTGTTGCAGCATTAAATGACGCTAATTAAAAAAGGATTAATTTGAGTAGTAATTATCAACCAAGAGGATTTGGCAGGTTTAGTTTATTTCCCCCAGTAATCAAAAATTTATTGATTATAAATGCTGCTGTATTTTTTGTCCAGATAATTATGGACAATATTTCTTTTAATGGATATCCTGCAGCATATATTCTAAACAGATGGTTTGCATTAAATCCTATCGGAGGATTTGACTTTGCAGGATATCCATTTAATTTTCAAATCTGGCAATTAATTACATATCAGTTTATGCACGGTGGTTTTGGGCATATCTTTTTTAATATGTTTGCTCTTTGGATGTTCGGTGCTGAAGTTGAATACACGCTTGGCTCAAAAAAGTTTTTGATCTTTTACTTATTTTCCGGAATAACTGCTGGATTACTTCATCTATTTATTTC
>JAIMAZ010000293.1 GCA_023511695.1 Ignavibacterium sp. | reverse complement strand
AGTTTACACTTTGACGGATTTGAAAATATTCCAATCAAAATATCAGGAGTAAAAATTTATTATTCTCAAAATCGTTCTGCCGATGAAATGATAAAAAATGAAATTGAGAAAATTAAAAACACTAAATCAGTTATAGCCGTATCATCGGATACCGAAGTTGCTTCATTTGCAAAAGTATGCGGCTGCCGTATTAAAAGTTCTGAAAGTTTTTACAAAGAGTTAAACACCTCCAATAAAAAGTCAAGTGAAGGTGAAAAGCCAACTGACTTTAATACAGAAGAATTCAAAAAACTTTTCGGAATAGAGTAATTATCACGATAAAATTTCAATTCAACTTCTTTTAACATAAAGCTCCATTTCACAGCAATTCAATTATCTTATTATATAAAAAAAACATCTTGACCTTGATAGAAATTTTCCTGAAGTTTAAAGAAATAAATAACTGAATTGCTTAATTTTATCCAATACTTTCTGTAGGGAAGAAAAATGAAAAATATTTTTACTCTTCTGCTTATATCAACTTCTTTATTATTTGGTCAGATTGATATTCGGGAAATTTTTGAAAATAAATCCGAAGTATATTTCAAATTTGAAATTATTGACAGAAGCGAGCTAAATATTCTTACAAATATTATATCAATCGATAATGTTGTTAATGGCAAAACCGTATATGCTTACGCTAACATTAATGAATTTGAAGAATTTCTAAAACTAAATTATGATTTTGAAATTCTGCCGAATCCATCCTCGCTCATTGTACCAGATATGAGCAGCAATCTCGAAGATATAACTGCGTGGGATGTTTATCCAACTTATGATGCTTATGTAAATCTTATGAATCAGTTTCAGACTAATTATCCTCAGATTTGTAAGATTGTGGATGCAGGGAACACAGTTCAAGGAAGAAAAATTTTATTTGTGAAAATCTCGGATAATGTTGAACAAAGAGAAGCTGAACCTCAGTTTATGTACACATCAAGTATGCACGGAGATGAATTAACGGGATATGTTTTAATGCTGCGATTAATTGATTCTCTTCTTACATCTTATGGTAATGATGCACGAATCACTAATATGATTAACAATGCCGAGATATGGATAAATCCATTAGCAAATCCTGATGGCACTTATAGAAGCGGTAACAACACAGTAAGCGGTGCAACAAGATACAATTTTAACAATTACGATTTGAACAGAAACTTTCCTGATCCGGTTTACGGCGTTAATGCCAATCAGCAAATTGAAGTAACACGGTTCCGGACAATTCAGGAGGCTAATAACTTTTCCTTAATTGCAAATTTTCATGGTGGAGCTGAAGTAGTCAATTATCCCTGGGATACCTGGGCTAATACAGGCACAAACTCCAGAATTCATGCTGATCAAACCTGGTATCAGTATATCTCACATCTTTATGCTGATACATGTCAGACTTATTCTCCATCTGGTTATATGAGCGGCTTTGACGATGGAACAACAAACGGCGGCGATTGGTATGTAATTCATGGTGGAAGACAAGATTATACAAACTGGTACAGACACGGAAGAGAAGTAACAATAGAAATTTCAAATACTAAACTACCACCAGCATCACAGTTACCTTCATTCTGGGAATATAATAAGCGATCATTCCTGAATTATATTGAACACATTTTTTATGGAATAAATGGAATTGTTACAGATACAGCTGGAAATCCATTACGGGCAAAAATTACAATCATTAGTCACGATTATGATAGCTCTGAAGTTTACTCAGATGGTGTAACTGGTTTCTACACTAGAATGATTCAGCCGGGCAATTACACACTTAAATTTCAGTCGCCAGGATTTTTCGATTTTATAACAGATCAGATTCAGATAGCAAATTATAATTCATCTGTTACTGTTAATGTTCAGATGGTTCCCACTGCTCCGATTCCTGTTGAGTTAGTATCATTCACTGCTAACGTAAACAAGAATGATGTGGAGCTGAATTGGACAACTGCAACAGAAACAAACAACCGCGGATTCGAAATCCAGCGAAGTGTCATTCCAAACGGAGTGAGGAATCTTGTTTGGGAAGTTGTTGGTTTTTTAAATGGTAATGGAACCACTACCGAACCAATGAATTATTCATTTATTGATAAAAACTTATCAGCTGGAATTTACACCTACAGATTAAAGCAAATTGATTTAGATGGAGGTTATAAATATTCGGGAGAAGTTGAAGTTACAATTGAATCACCGGCATATTTTTCATTAGAGCAAAATTATCCAAATCCATTTAATCCGAGCACGGTAATAAGTTGGCAGTCACCAGTAAGTGGTTGGCAAACAATCAAATTGTTCGACATATTGGGTAGAGAAGTAGAAACTATAGTCGATGGTTATTACGATGCCGGATTTCATTCTACATTGTACATTGCAAATTCTTCATTGCCAAGCGGAGTATATTTCTATCAGTTGAAGGCAGGAGAATATTCTGATATTAAAAAAATGATTTTAATGAGGTGATAGCACTGAAAGGATATTTTTCTATTAAATTGGTTTTTGAGATAGAGATCTCCTGTATATCTCAAATGACAAAAACCAATCTAAATCTTTTATACAATTAATATCATTTGCATAAATTCTATCTCTCAAATTGTTAATGAAATTTTTGTCATATTGTTCATTAGTAATTACTTCGGAGGATGTGAGAATATCTTGAGAAAATTCTTTTACCAAACTGAAGAATCTTTTTTGATAGTGATTTTCTTCTTTTGCATAGAACGGAAATAATTTTGAATATAAAGCGCTTAAAAAATTATTTGTAGTAAAAGGAATAAATTTATTACTTCTCACCAATTTAATATCTGTCAAATTTGGATTTAATTTTTTAAGTATATAATTAAAAAGTTTGCCATTTTTTCTATCAGATACTTTCACTTTGAAAATATTATTAATCAATTCGATATCAGCAAAAGGCATATATGATGGGATTATTTTATCAAGTCTGTTTTGTTCGAAACCAAAAAAATTTGGTAGTCTTGATTTAATTGAAAATAAATCTAACCAATTTTCAATTCCTATTTTATTTATATCCGGTAATGAGGTTATAAAAGCAGAAAGTTCTTCAATTACAGATTTTTCTAGTAAGGCAGTAATTTCATTGTTAAAAAGAGGTGGTTTATAATGTCGAAGGAATTTTGAGATTTCTTGATAATCCCTCTTAATTAGATAATGTTTCCCTAAAGTTGATAATCTATTTAAGTATTGTCTTCTCCATATTTTCTCCGAATCCTCCATCAATAATGATTGCATCAGGTTGATTTAAATAATTATAGTTTATCATAATCAAAGCATTAGAGGCCGGATTTGTTACTTCAATGTTGGAAAGATATTCAGTTAAAAATTTAATGAAAGCAGATGCTTCTAAATCCGGTTTATCAATAATCTTATGTTTAAAGGCAAATTTCTTTGATATTATGCTTGCAATTCTACAATCGGGTAAGTTTGGAGAGCCTAAAGAGAAAGATTCCCATTTAATTGAGGTTATATTTAATAAAATAGATAAAATTACTCTTGAATCTAAACCACCAGATAAGCTCAGTAGAACATTTTCCTTTTCTAATCTCTTTTCAATTTGATCTATCAGCATTTCTAAAAAAATATTTCTAGGAATATAGTTATCATCAAAATCAGGTGACCAATTTTCTTTAATAATTTTAAAGCCATTTCTATTTATAGCTATAGAATTTCCAAGAGCTACTCTAATAACATTCTTTAAGATTA
Source organism: Ignavibacterium sp. (assembly GCA_023511695.1). Lineage (GTDB taxonomy): Bacteria > Bacteroidota > Ignavibacteria > Ignavibacteriales > Ignavibacteriaceae > Ignavibacterium. The sequence goes on along the minus strand of JAIMAZ010000293.1, from coordinate 29 downwards.
ATTGATCAGATAATTGGTTCATATACAAC
>JAIMAZ010000292.1 GCA_023511695.1 Ignavibacterium sp. | reverse complement strand
TATACGGATGGCTTTATCATAAAAGATCAAGTGGTAAAATTAAATTTTTAGTCCTACGCGATGGAACTGGTTATGTTCAGTGTGTTTATTTCAAAGGAAATGTAAGCGATGATATTTTTGATATTGCAGATCGCATTGGTCAGGAGTCTTCTTTAATTGTAACCGGAAAAGTTAAACAAGAACCTAAAGCTCCCGGCGGTTATGAAATTGACGCTTCTGATTTGAAGATCATTCATGAAACTCACGATTATCCTATCACACCAAAAGAACACGGAATAGAATTTCTTCTTGATAACAGACATTTATGGCTCCGTTCTAAAAGACAAGTTGCAATAATGAGAGTAAGACATCGTGTTGTAAAAGCAATCCGTGATTTTTTTGACGGCAAAGGTTTTACTTTAATGGATGCTCCGATTCTGACGCCTAATGCGGTTGAAGGAACATCTACTCTATTTGAAACTAAATATTTCGATTTAGGAAGTGCTTATTTAACACAATCCGGACAGCTTTATGCTGAAGCCGGTGCAATGGCATTAGGTAAAGTATATACTTTTGGTCCAACTTTCCGTGCAGAAAAATCTAAAACTCGAAGACATCTAACTGAATTCTGGATGGTAGAACCTGAAGTTGCATTCGCTGACTTAAATGATGATATGGATTTAGCCGAAGAGTTTTTAGAATACATTGTTCAAACAGTTTTAAAGGAAAAAGAAGAAGAACTAAAAATTCTTGAAAGAGATACAACGAAACTTCAGAATGTTAAAAGACCTTTTCCAAGAATTCATTACAATGAAGCTGTTGAAATTCTGAAAAAGCACGGCGTTGATTTTCAGTGGGGAAATGATTTTGGTGGTGGAGACGAAACAATTATCTCAGAGCAATTTGATAGACCTGTAATGGTTCATCACTATCCCGCTGAAGTTAAAGCATTCTATATGAAAAGAGATCCACAGGATGAAAGATTTGCTTTAGCAGTTGATGTTCTTGCACCGGAAGGTTATGGAGAAATTATTGGCGGCTCGCAAAGAGAGGATGATCTTGATACTTTATTAAAAAGAATTGCTCAACATAATCTTCCTCAATCTGCTTTCGAGTGGTATCTTGATTTACGAAGATTTGGTTCAGTTCCTCACTCAGGATTTGGTTTAGGTTTGGAAAGAACAGTAAGCTGGATTTGCGGACTTGAGCATCTCAGAGAAGCAATTCCTTTCCCAAGATTAATTTACAGAAATACACCATAGCTGATTATGTCTTTAGAAGTAATTTTATTTTTTATTTTCGGATTTGTTGCTGCAGTTGCAGCAGTTATGATGATAACCAGAAATAATCCTGTGATAGCTGCATTATATCTGATACTAAATATGGCTTCACTTGCCGGATTATACTTAACACTTAATGCTCAGTTTATTGCTGTTGCACAGGTTATCGTTTATGCTGGTGCTATAATGGTTTTATTTCTTTTCGTTATAATGTTATTAAGACCAGAAAATGAAAAGAAATTTTTAGAATCAAATCCTAAAATTAAAATTTTCGCTTTTATTGTTGCCGGTTTTGTGTTTGTTCAACTTATCTACATTATTTTCTTTTCAGCACCATCAAACATTCTTCAGAAAAATTTAGATGCAAGTGTTCAGGCCGGAACAATAGAATCAATTGGTAACGAACTTTTCAGAAATTATGTTTTGCCTTTTGAAGCAGCCGGATTTTTACTTCTTGCTGCTACTATTGGTGCAATTCTATTAGCAAAGAAAAAAATTGAGTAGTTATGACAATCACTATTGAATACTATCTGATTTTAAGTGCTTTTATGTTTCTAGTTGGCGTTGCAGGAGTTCTTACACGAAGAAATGCAATTGTTGTTTTTATGTGTATTGAACTTATGCTTAATTCTGCTAACCTTACAATGATTGCTTTTGCTTCCTATTTGGGAAGTTCGGTTGGTCAGTTGTTTGTGTTTTTCGTTATGACAGTTGCTGCTGCTGAAGCTGCTGTTGGACTGGCAATCATTATTGCAATCTTCAGAAATAAACTTACTGTTAATATTGACGAAATAAATATTCTCAAGTGGTAATTAGATTTTATGCGTGAATTAATTTATCTGACAGTACTTCTTCCGTTATTTGGTTTTCTGATAAATGGAATTTTCGGAAGCCGTATTAAAAATGAAAAAGTAATCGGAATAATCGGTAGTGGAGTGATCGGAATATCTTTCCTGATTTCTCTCGGAGCTTTCTTCGAAACTTTAGCACTTCCGGTAGAACAACGACAATTGATTGTTACACTGTTTACCTGGCTGAATGTTGGTGGATTGAATGTTAACTTTGCTTATCAGGTTGATCAGCTTTCGTTAGTTATGGCATTGATAGTAACAGGCGTAGGATTTGTAATTCATGTTTATTCAATTGGTTATATGCACGGAGATAAAGGATTCTGGAGATTCTTTGCCTATCTTAATTTGTTCATCTTTGCAATGATGAATCTTATTCTTGCCGATAATTTTGTACTTCTGTTTCTTGGATGGGAAGGGGTTGGTCTTTGCTCTTATCTACTTATTGGTTTCTGGTACGATAGAAAATTTGAAAAAAGTACTACTTCTGATGCAGCAAAAAAAGCTTTCATTGTAAACAGAATAGGCGACTTTGGTTTCCTTCTCGGAATGTTTTTGATTTTCCTTACTTTTGGTTCACTGAATTTTAACGAAGTCTTTTCTAAAGCAAATACATTTTCTGTTTCAGCTTCAATTTATGGATTTATTACTCTATTCTTATTCATTGGTGCAACAGGAAAGTCAGCACAAATTCCACTTTATGTTTGGTTACCAGATGCGATGGCAGGTCCAACTCCTGTTTCAGCACTGATTCATGCTGCTACAATGGTAACAGCAGGTGTTTATATGGTTGCTAGATGCTCTGTTCTTTTTGCATCTGCACCTCAGATTATGATGGTTGTCGCTGTAATCGGTTTGCTAACTGCTTTCTTTGCAGCCACAATCGGAATTGTACAGAATGATATTAAAAAAGTTTTGGCTTATTCAACAATAAGTCAGCTTGGTTATATGTTTCTTGCAATGGGCGTTGGTGCTTTCAGTGCAGGGATTTTTCATGTAATGACACACGCATTCTTCAAAGCTCTTTTGTTTCTTGGTGCAGGAAGTGTTATTCATGCCATGCATGAAGAACAGGATATTCAGCGATATGGTGGACTGAAAAAATATATGCCTCAGACTGCTTTAACATTTTTAAGGTGATTGCATGCATTTGCTTAATATGTTCAATTGGCTTCACATGTTCTTCTGACCCGATTCTTATTGTCGCTTTTGCAATATTTACGGCAAAATCGGCAATACGCTCAATATCAGTTGCAATTTTAATTGCTACAATGATTCTGCGCAAATCAATGGCAACCGGCTGTTGCTTCGCAATGAGCAAAATGGCAAAGTCATTTATTTCTTCATATAAGATATCTGCCTTTGTGTCATCTTCCATGATTTCTAATGCCAGCTCGATATTATGATTTTCCAAAGCATCAATTGACCTGGATAATGCATCTTCAGCAAAATGACCCAAGTCTAATAATTTTCCTCGTAAATCCATTAGTTCTTCATCAAATTTCTCTCTAACTGCCATAATGATAAATTCTCCTTTCTTGAGCAAAAAAGCGATTAGCCAAATCTGCCTGTAATATAATCCTCTGTCCGCTGATCAGCTGGATTTGAGAAGATTTGGTCAGTTTCGCTATACTCAATGACCTCACCATTAAGGAAGAAGGCCGTTTTATCAGATATCCTTGCTGCCTGTTGCAT
>JAIMAZ010000291.1 GCA_023511695.1 Ignavibacterium sp. | reverse complement strand
TCATAATAGACTTGTGGTTTTACATATGTAGCAATAGGATTTTTTGATGGTTCGACGACAAGTTTTTCCATCTTTTCCACATCAGCACGAATTAAATTATGTTTTAAAGCAAAAGCATAGCCTTCAACAATAGGAAATTTAATTTCATGATGTTTTCTTTCTTCAAGAGCGCGAACGTGATTGAGTGGTTTATCCTCTGGAGCTTTTGAACTGGTTTTCCTACCGCGAAATGGAATAACAGAAAATGGTACGCCATAGATATCAACATATTCGGGATTAAAATATCCATCTGCATTTAATGTGTAATCCATTCTGCGCAAACCACGCCCTACGACTTGCTCGCAAAGTAATTGACTGTGAAATGCCCGAAGGCCTAAAATTTGAGTAACATTATTTGCATCCCAGCCTTCTGTAAGCATCTGAACAGATATTACACATCTGATCTTTTCGCCAGGTTTTCCTAGCTTGCCTATTGTTGAAACTATTTCACGAAGTTGATTTGCAGAATCTTTTTTTGATACCTTTGGATCTTCACTTTCCGCTTGAGCTAATAGCTTAGAATCAATACGTAATGTTGGCGAAAAATTTTCCGTATTTGAAAGTAATTCTGGGAATAAACTACCTGTGCCATAAACTTTCTTTTCTTTTTTCCTGGATTTTTTCTTGTTCACACTCACTTCTTCATCAGTATCATCATTTTCTTCTTCATCATTGCTATCATCAGCAACAATTTTTTCTTCTCCAGAAATTTTTTTGTAAAATAATTCTGCAATATCAGTGTTATCACAAACGACAATCATTACCGGCGGGGTTTTATCTTTGCCGTCAGATGCATCTAAAACATATTCGAACTTTTCTTTCCATTGGCTTGCCAGGGTTGTGATAGCATCTTGAGCTTCGCGCCAAACAGCATCTGGTTTTGGTTTTCCGCTAGTAAATCTCTCCCCCGGTTGTAAATTATCCATTATGTGTTTCCAAAGAGCAAAGTATTTTGGTTCTGGGCGTCCTGTTGTATCGCTGACAGGAATCCGAGGAATTTTTACTAATCCACTTTCAATTGCATCTACTAATCCAAAATCTGAAACCAACCAAGGAAATGGCATTCCTTCGGTATAGCCGCTGCCTTGGATGTAAAATGGTGTGGCAGATAGATCAACACAAAATTTTACACCAACAGCTTTATTAATTCTATCCAAACCGGAAATCCAAACAGTTGCTTCTTCCAAATCAGCTTTCTCTTCTGGAGTCAAAGTTTCATCAATTTGGGGTGCGGGACGATATGCGTGATGAGCTTCATCATTTAAAACCATTATTGGTGAATGGTCGTATAAATCACCTAAAATACGTTTTGCAAAAGCATCCGGACCTTCTTCTCCCTTATCAACAATAAGATAGCTTTTTCCGGACTCAACATTAGGTGATTCTGGTGCAAATTGGTGCCAGTTTGTTATTAAAACTTTTCCTTTTCTAAGTTCAGCAAGAAGTTGTGAAGGAACTAAATCAAATTCTTCGTAATAATTATTTGCTATATCTGGTCGTAACACTTGTAGTCGCTCTTTGATTGTAAGATTAGGGCAGACAACTAATGCGGCAGATGTAAATCGGTCATCTCCAGGTACTCTTCCTTTATTACAAAATGACCAAGCAATTAACATTGCCATTACAACCGTTTTACCACTACCTGTCGCCATCTTACAACCGTATCTGATCAATCCTGGCATATCTGATTCATTGGGTATATCAATTAATCTTGGAATTTGGGAAAGTGTTTCATCAACGATGAATGAAGGTTTTTCATTTTTTAGCAGACGATTGTAATCTTCAAAAGATAATGCTGTATTCCAACGAGTCTTCTTACCAGAGGAAAAAATTTCACGCAAATAAATAACTGTTTCAACAGCTTCAAGTTGACAGAAAAACAATTTTCGATAACGATCTTCACGATTCCAATAAGCAAGCAACTGTTTGGTTATGTGTGTAGCTCCTTCATAGTTAGATTTACGCCAACGGCGAACATCTTCACGAATTAAATTGACTAACGGTAAATCTTCTCTTTCTTCTTCAGCGAACAATCCTAATTGTGTTGAACCAGTTCTTTTCGACTTATACCAATAAGACGCTGGCCTCCTTCCAGAAACCAATGAAGCAGTACCATTTTTTGTGTCATAGAACCAATGTTGATTTGGTTCCTCAAATGGTTTGCATATTATTGGCTGTTCAACTGGTTGTATTGGTATTTCAAATTGTTCTTTTTGTTTCATAAAGTTTACTCTTTTTTATTTATTTCTTTGTGTCTTCGTGCCTTCGTGGCGGAAAAATTATTTGCCACCAAGTCACCAAGGCACTAGGACAAAAAATTTTCGATATTCTCAGAAATATATTAGACTAACTCTGTCATCGTTTGAATAAATAGATCATTCAACTAATAACCATAAAGTCTTAAAACTATCTAATTAGTCTCCTACTTGCTCTCTACCTGACTCCTACCTGACTCCTATCTGCTCTCTACCTAATTAGGTATATGTTTCTTTACAAAATCTATAGAACTAGTATCAAATTTATCAGTACTCCAGTGTGAATTTTAATAATCCGTAACTGAGTCTTTCTGTTATTGATTTGGTCAGATTTTTATTGACTATGTGATTGAAAAAGATATCAAAGTAAAATTCTCTTACTGGTTCTATCCTTACTCCCAAAATGAAATGCGAAGTGTTTATTCTTTCTCCATCTAAAAATTTTGCAGTGGTGTTTTCTACTATATCAGGATGACTTAAGAAAATATCTCCGCCGACATTCTTTACCAAATTTCCATTATCATCATAAATGTTTTTTCCGCTTCTTACAAATCTGAATTCACCAGTGAATCGAATTCTATCGTTCAAATTATAATTCGCTCTGATCATTAACTCATCTGAATTTGGACCAATACGATGGCCTAAGTTTGCACCGAATGCTGTATATGTGTTCTTTGGATCACGATGTGTATAAACATAAGGCCGGATTTTTGTGTATTCAACTATAAGTGAAACATCATCAATATTAAAAGGTGAATACCAGAATGCATTAAGTTGATAAGCTGTTTTGTTTGTGTATCGCTCAAGATCCTGAAGATTGCTTAATATATTTTCATCTAAATAAAATGTTGCCTGTAGTTGTATGTTACTCCAGAAGTTTGTTTGAAAATCCATCCAAAGAGTTCCGTTATCTCTATCCTGTAAATCCATTTCTATAAATTTATAAAACGCAAGCGGACTAAGATAACCCAGCTCAATTCCGCGACCGGAATAAATCATCGTTTCTCCAATACCAAAATCAAAAAGATTCTTGAAAGAAAGTTTAAGTCTGTTTAGTGCAAAATATTTTGTGTAACGCTGAGATATATCGTAACTAAAATTGCCAACGGTGGAAGCGTGTAAGGATGTAAAATGAATTACACCATAATCAAAATTAAACTTTATAAAATCTAATGTCGGATTATCGCCTGATAAAACTAATTTGCTGCCGTAACCATATCCGAAAGAAATATCTTCCCTTCCTAATTGAACTGATAAATCCATTTTGTTCATTGGTGAAGTATAAAATTTCAGATAGCCATAATTAAAGCCATAATTGCCTATGTTTTCAAGTGCTTCAACCCATTTATAATTGGAAAGAAGTTTTGGTTCAATTGTTTCTGCGATTGAATTGTTACCGGATACGGCGCCTTTAATTACAGTCAGATTATAACCAAGTTTATTAAATATTGTTCCGCGCATTCTGAAACCGATATCATAAAGATCAGCATTATTTGTCGGAATTGGAGAAAATC
>JAIMAZ010000290.1 GCA_023511695.1 Ignavibacterium sp. | reverse complement strand
GAACATAAGGGTCTGCATCAGGTGCAGGCGCACGATAAAATGTTCCGACTATAGGGGAACGAACAGTATGAAGATTTGATTCAGTTGATTCTTCAGTAGATTTTTTTTCAACCGGCTTCGTTTCCGATGTTTGTTGGACAGCAGCCGGTGTTGCTTGAGATGGAACAGTTGCTATTGTCTGAACTGGCTGAGCGATTCTTACTTTCTTTGCAACTTTAATTTTGGTTCCATTCTCTTCTATCTCGATATCAGTAACTTCACTGGTCTCGAGAATTTTAACAAGCTTTTTTATAAGATTTAAATCCATAGTCTTCTCCATTTTAATTGGATTTTACACGTTCAACATATTCACCAGAACGAGTATCAACTTTTAGAACATCCCCTATTTCAATAAAGAGAGGAACATTGATAGTTGCCCCAGTTTCAAGTGTGGCAGGTTTAACCGCACCAGTTGCAGTATTGCCTCTGAAGCCCGGTTCGGTTTGTGTTACTTTAAGATTAACAAAAATTGGCGGTTCAACTGTTATAATTTCATTATCACTGAAAAGAATTTCAACCTCAGTACTTTCTTTAAGGAATTCAACTGAATCACCAAAAAGTTCTATCGGCACATTTATTTGTTCGAAAGTTTCGCTATCCATACAAACCAGAAAGTCGCCATCGCGATAAAGGTATTGAAATTTTCTTCTTTCAACTCTGATTATTTCAATACTTTCACCAGCTCTGAAAGTATTTTCAAGTACTCTTCCGGTTTTAAGATTTTTTAATGTAGTACGAACAAACGCACCACCTTTACCTGGTTTAACATGAAGAAATTCTGTAATCACATAGGGCTCGTTTCTGAATTTGATTATAAGCCCGTTTCTGAAATCTGATGTATCTGCCATAAGCTCCAAAATTAATTGTTAAAAAATGGTTAAAAAAAATAGAGATAGAACCTGCTAAAGTCAAGAAAATGGATTTTTAAAAAATCAATAAAAAACCGTGAAAAATCTCACGGTTTTAGCAAAAAATTATATGAAAATGATAAAAATCAGCTTAGTTCAATTCTGTAAAATACCGGTCAACCTGAGCAAAAGCTGTAGAGGTTTTATAATCATCTTTTATGATCTGAAACAAGGCTTTAGCTTCGTCTTTCTGACCAGTTTTCATATAATTGATACCAGCTCTAAGAAGATAATTCGGGCGACTTGGATTTATTTGAGAAACATTAGCCGCTTTCTTAAAGAGATTTGCTGCTTTTTCATATTCCCCTTTGCTGGCATAATAACCCGCCTGACCAGCTAAAGCTGCAGCTTTATAGATGTCATTGCTTCCACCATAATCTTCATAGTATTCAAAAGCTTTATCATATTGACCTAAAAATGCATAAGCATTGGCTAAATAAATTTTTGCTGTTTCACCATTTTCGGTGCTTCCGTAATCTTCAACTATTTTTTTGAGTCCGATAAGATTTGTTCCCTGCTTGCCTTCAATTGCTTCTAGATAAGCACCTTGCTCGTATAAATCCATAACTCTGGATAGCAGTTTACCTGCTTCTTCATTTCTAGAACTTCGATAGTTGAGAAAGAAAATTACTGCAACAACCACTACAGCAAATGCACCGACATACATTAAAACTTTGTTCTTGTTTTCTTGAATGTAACTTTGAGTTTTATAATAAAACTCTACAAGTTTATCTTCTTTAATTTCTTTTTTAGTAAGCTTTTTCTTTTTAGTTAACATCTTATTCCTTTAAGTTTTATAAAAATGACCCGCCAAATTTAATACAGCATTGATGATTGTTCAAAAATTATTTTTGTGCGCCCGGCAGGACTCGAACCTGCAACCTTTGGAACCGGAATCCAACATTCTATCCAGTTGAACTACGGGCGCAGATCGTTAATTAAATTCCAATTCGAATATGATTTGAATAAATCCAAGCTCTTCCATCTTTATGGACTTCAACTCTGTAAGCGCCTTTTTTATTTATTTCAAACTCAGCTGAAATTCCTTTTACCAGTTCAACTAAATGTCCGTTTCTAATTAATCTAATTTCTGATTCTGTGCCGGGCAGCCAAACATGTAGAAAAATATTTTTAGAATTTGTGATAGTTTCGCCCATATGATAAATCTTGCCGCTTTGTTCAGCATAAAATCTGAATCCTTTAGAATCAGCAACATAATCATTAGCTACAAAACATTTTCCATCTCTTAATGCGTTGTAAATCATCCATTTTGCTGTTTCAACATCTTTCTGACTTTTTCCTTTTTTCAATTCCTTCTCAAGCAAAACATGTGTACGGATTGATTTGAATAAAACTTTGTACGGAAAAATTTCAACTTCAAGGAATCCAACCAGATTGTATTTATGTGCGTGTGCATCAATTCCGCCAATGCCAACAACTCTTCTTTTCAGATTTAATTCATCCCAAACTTTTAATGTTTCTTTCGGCGGAGCTGTGATTGTTCTTAAAGGATGAAGGAATGAGCGATATTTATTTTCTTCAGTAAGATTTTCAACCCATTCAGACATGTGATTCCAGATTTCAATTCCGGTAAAATCATCAATTTCCCAATCGACCCAGGGATAAGCCGGATGCTCTTTTTTAGTTCGCTTTTCATGAGGATGGGCAATAAAACCAATGCCGCCTAATTCATTAACCTTTGATACATATTTTTTTGCGGGAGTTCTTGTAGAGAATGCTTCATTAATTCCAAAAGCCAGATAATGATTTTTATTTTCTTTATCATTTATTTCACATCCTACTAATAGCAAAGTATTACCGTACCACTTTTCATAACCTTCGTGTAAAGCTCTTACTGTGTTGTGATCAGTTAGAATAATATAATCGAGACCAACTTCATTTGCATAATTAGCAATATCCGGAACTTCGCCTGTACCGTCGGAGAAAACTGAATGAATATGTATTGCGCCAATATATTCGTGCATAATTCAAGAATGATTATTATTAAACCAAAGATATAGATAAAGCTTTTTTTTAGAAAGGAAATATTAATTGAGTTACATCAAAATCTTGTGCTCAGACCAATTATGATTTGTCTGGAAGTTCTTTTAAAAATTTTTAATGATAAAAAATTGTTCCACAAAAATTTTCTGACGGAACAATACCAGAATTTCGATTAGATGCTTTCGGTTTACTTTAGCATTGTTAAAGCATTTCTTGCAAGTTCTGCAGTTTCAGATTTTGGATCATCCTGAATTAACTTATTCCAGATTTGACGGGCTTTTTCATTATTTCCACGAGTAGCTTCTATAGCACCAAGATTATATCTTGCCATAGAGTTATTTTTATCATAGCTAAGTATTTTATTGGTTTCTTCTTCAGCTTTATCAAGTTCGCCCTTATTGTAATAGATAAAAGTAAGTGAGAAGCGAATATCATTTCTTTTCGGGTCTTTCTTCAAAACCATTTCATAATAAGGAATTGCTTCATCAGGTTTGTGAGCAGCAAGAAGAAAATCAGCATACTCGCGCACTTTTGATGTATCATTTGGATTGGCATCAACAGCGGCTTTCATTTCCTCCATTTTCTTTTTTACTTCTTCATTTACTTTCACTTGTCCATGCATCATAGGATTATCTTTACCTATGTTTTTATGAACATCATCCTGAGGCATTTCTTTATTTGCAATGTCTTCCATTGCAGAAATTTTATCCTCTCTTTTATTTGTTGCAATTATGATAACAGCAATTACAACAACAACAACAATTCCGTAGAAATAAGCAAGTTTGAATTTCATTTTTTCCTCCTAAAAAATCCATTTATAATCAAAAACAATTGTAACTATTATGTGAACAATCATAATAATAAACATAATTATAGCAAAGGGCAGATGAGCAATATGCTAGTAGTGAAAAAATTTTTGCACATTTAATACTACTAAC
>JAIMAZ010000289.1 GCA_023511695.1 Ignavibacterium sp. | reverse complement strand
ATTCAGAAGTCTATGATGAATGTTTGGTGAGATAAAATTGAAATACTTATAAGATTTGTTCAATAGTATTGATAAGCTCAGATTGAATAAATGCCAGATCTGATTGTGATATTTTCTTTCCCCTTTGATTCAGAACATAAAATGAATCAACAATATCATCGCCTTTAGTAGAAATTTTTGCAAAGTGAATTATCAATCCAAGTTCGCTCATCTTTCTGGTTATATGATAAAGAAACCCAAGTCGGTCTGGTGAAAATACATCGATAATTGTGTAACGCTCGTGATTATCAAAACTCACTTTTACTTGTCCGGTTCTACCAAAAAGTTTTTGTTCCAGTCGCTTCCATCTGGATTTGAGCTGAGATACTTCTTTATGCACTTCAAGATAACCTGTTAATGCATTCTCAAAATCCTTTTGGATTTTTTCGTATTTAGCCGGATCAACTTTTTTATGTGTTCGGAAATCTGTTACATTAAAAGTATCTATAACAATTCCATCTTTACGAGTGAAAATTTTTGCATCGTGAATGTTGACATCGTTTATTGCAAGAACTCCACAAAGCTTGGATAGAAGTGCAGGAAAATCTTTTGTAATGATTGTAATGTTTGTATAATCTCCAAACTCCTTGAACATTACAGCAATATCTTTTTCGAAACCGATTTCTTCAATGTGTTTTGCAATTTCTTCCTCAGAAAAATGACTTGTGTAGCCAACATCATCGTGCATTGATTCGAGATGTTCTTTAACATCTGATTCTGAAATTAAATCAGAGTGTTTTGAAATTTCTTTAGGAACAATATAAGTATTTGAATAAAGAAGATCTTCGCCTGAAATCTTATCTGCAATCATTGCTCTAGATTTTCTGTAAAGTTCATACAGAAGCTCCGATTTCCATGTTGTCCAAACTGCTGGATTAACAGCTGAAAGATCTGCATAAGTTACGAGATAAAGTAAATCAAGTTCTTCGGTCGAATTAAAATGTGAGACAAAATTATTCAAAGTTTCAGGATCATTCAGGTTTCTTCTGAAAGCCACTTGTTCCATCAAAAGATGATTACGAACGAGGAAAGCGACTTTTTCAACTTCACTTTCATCATAACCTAAACGATACATAACTGATGATGCAATTTCTGCACCGAATAATTCGTGTCCGGCAATGTTAATAGGTTTTGCGATATCATGAAAAATCATTGCAAGGAAAAGTATTTCCTTTTCAGGAATGCTTCTGTAAATTTTTCCAAGGTGTGAATTATCGTTGGCAAGTTTCTCTAAATTTTTTATTGTAACAAGAGTATGTTCATCAGCAGTGTAACAATGATAAACACCTGCTTGCATAAATCCGTTTAGTTCCCTGAATTCAGGTAGAAAAGCTCCAAGAACACCAAGTTCATTCATTGCATAGAGTGTATCGCCAACATTTCTCGGCAGACGAAGAATCTCTCTGAAAAAAACCGATGACTCACTTTCAATCAAATCAAATTTTTGATTATACACTTTATCCACAATTGTTCTTCTTAAATTATCATCGAAGTATGCATTGTGAAGTCCTCTGTAATAATAAGCTCGAAGAATATCTGAGAAAGAAAGATTCTCTGGCCGGTTAGCATAAATTACTTTTCCTTTAAGAAAAAAATCATCATCGAGTGCAAATGCAAGTGAATCAGGAACAGGTTCAAGAATTTCAAGTAAATATTTTTTGATTACGGATTTTGAAAAACGATAGATTGTATTCGCTGCTTCAAAATATTCTTTCATAAAATTCTGAAGCTCGCTTTGCGGAAGGCCAAAAACTTCAAGAAGCTTTTGCTGATGAATAAATTCAAATCGATCTGTTTTGCTCTTAGTTATCAAATGTAAAAAATGTCTGAGTTTTAGAATATGCTTATAAGCTGATAAAATATTTTCTGCTTCTTTTGGTGTTGTGTAATTATTCTCAGTAAGTACTGATAATAAGGCTTCAGTTTGTGTTTGTTCAAATTGCCAGTTTATTAAATCCTTATGATCAAGAATAAACATCCATTCAATTGATTGTAAATCTCTTAATCCGCCTGCAGATAGTTTAAGGTTTGGTTCGAGCATTTTAGGGGAATCACCAAATTTAGCATAACGCATTTTCTGATCTTCAATAAATGCGCGCAAGAGATTTGCTTTCACTGTTTCATCAATTGAATCAAGCAATTTACCAATCCAATTTGTATAAACATTATGATTTCCGGCAATAAATCTTGTTTCAAAAAACTGTGTAAATGCGTGGAGATCTGAATCGCGGAATCTTAAAATGTCTGAAGATTCTCTAACTGTGTGAGAAACCTCAAGTCCGGCATCGAATAACTTTGTTATCAAAGAAACAATTTCGTTTTTATCATTCTCAACATTTTCAGAAATTATCATCAGATCAACATCAGAGTAAGGCGATAATTCTCTTCTGCTAAAACTGCCAGCTGCTGCAACAGCAAAATTAAATTTTTCGTCCGAGATAATTCCACGGATTGTATTTTCCAAAAGGATGCTGAATTTTTTACTAAACTCAAGCGAATCAGAATCTTTATTAAGCTCAGAAAAAATATTATGCCTTTGAGAATGAAAAGATTTTTTTATTTGCAGCAGCTTGTTCATAAAATTAATTATTACGAAAAGTTTATATCTTCATCATAGTAATCATCGTTGTAATATTCTGCTTCAACAACTGATGAAATTCCACCACGAACATTGAAATCAGCAATTATTCTCATGTATCTTGGTTTTACCACAGCCACCAGGTCATCAAGAATCTGATTAGTGAGACTTTCATAAAATATTCCATCATTCCGATAGGAATGGAAATAAAGTTTTAATGATTTCAGCTCAACACAAAGAAGGTCCGGAATATATTCGACAGTAATAGTTGCAAAATCAGGTTGACCAGTTTTCGGACAAAGCGAAGTAAATTCAGGCGCAACATGTGTAATTGTATAATCTCTGTCGGGATATTTGTTTTCAAAAACTTCCAGGATTTTTCTTTTATTATTCATAGTAGTTCCTTTTAATAAATATAAATTGGTTTAGTTTTATAAGGAATCGGATCATCGATTCCGACTTTTTGAAATCCTCTTAGACGAAGAGCACAGCTATCACAAACTCCGCAAGCTTCATCTTCATTCTGATAGCAGCTCCAGGTTAAATGAAGCGGAGCATTGAGTTCTATACCTTTTTTAACAATCTGTTCTTTCGAAAAGTTTATGATTGGAGTTTTAATATTAATATGAGTTTCTGGTTTTGTACCAAGTTCAACCATTTTTTCAAATGCAGAGAAAAATTCCGGTCTGCAGTCAGGATAACCGGATGAATCTTCATAAACCGCTCCGATAAAAACTGCTTGTGCATTTATTACTTCAGCCCAACTGACACAGGCAGCAAGTATATTTGCATTTCTGAATGGAACATAAGAAGATGGAATTTCTTTACTGCTCAGATTTGCTTTGCTTACTTCAATATTAAAATCTGTTAATGAAGATCCACCGATTTTAGAAAGATGAGTGTAATCAATAATCAAGCGATATTTTACATCGTAATAATCTGCAATATCATTGAAAGCTTTCAGTTCACGCTTCTCGGTTCTTTGCCCATAGTTTATATGAGCTAAAGCCAGTTCATAATCCTGTTGCGCGATTGCAGCGGTTACACAGCTATCCATTCCACCGCTAACAGCAACAACTGCGATATTTTTTTTAGTATCATTCATAACTAAATATTCTCAGATTTGCCTTTTGAAAGGCAGGTAAAAATAGTGAAAAATGAGTTTATTAGATAGTGTTTTTCAATTTGCTTGGCCAAAATACCTTAAATCCGATATAGAATATAAAATTAAAGATATTTTTATAGATAAATAAAATTTTTTGCTTTTCCTGCAT
>JAIMAZ010000288.1 GCA_023511695.1 Ignavibacterium sp. | reverse complement strand
ACTTTATACTAATATTATCAGTAATGCAATTAAATATAACAGACAGCAGGGAAGTATTGTTATAAAAATTTATCACTCCGGAAATTTTGTAGTTACCGAGATTAAAGACTCAGGCATTGGAATGAAAGAAGAAGAAAAGAAAAAACTCTTTTCGGAATTCTTCCGTGCGAAAAATGAGTTCACAAAAAATATCAGCGGAACGGGATTAGGATTATCAATTGTAAAAAGAATTGTTGATTCTTATTCCGGAAAAATTGAAGTAGAATCTGAATATGGAAATGGAACAACCTTCCGAATTCATCTTCCTTTAACAACTTACTAACGAAACTCTATTCAATTAAAAATAAATTTAAATAAAGTTGCGAATAATTATTAATTGTTATTTCGAAGAAACAAAGCGACTGAGAAAGCTAATCTAAAATTAAAATATCTCCAAAATGATGTTGGACTGAAATAACATAACTTATTTTTCAAATGTCTTCGTAAAATAATTAGTGATAATTCGTGTAATTAGTGGCTAAAAATTTTTCTGCATTAAATTTTCTTGTGCAATCTTTTTATCTTTGCTCACAAATCAAAAACGAATAAGCAATGAATCACTGGTTAACACATTTTGAAAAATCAGGAATGACCGAATCGCCTGATTATAACAGCACAATAAAATATTTTGAAAAGTTTGAAAAGAATTTTCCTTCGGTAAAAATTATTGATTTCGGCACAACGCCTCAGGGAAGAAAATTAAAAACAGTTATTGTCTCCAAAGACAAAGCATTCACTCCGGCACTTGCAAGAAAATCAAACAAGGCAATTATTCTAATACAAAATGGGATTCATTCTGGTGAAATTGAAGGAAAAGATGCTTGTATGCTTTTGCTTCGGGAAATTCTTGTGACGAAAGAAAAATCTCATCTGCTTGATAATCTGATTCTTTTAATTATTCCTGTCCTGAACATTGATGGACACGAAAGATTAAGTCAGTTTAATAGGCCAAATCAGAACGGACCAAAGCAAATGGGCTGGAGAACAAATGCATTAAACCTGAATCTTAATCGGGATTATCTTAAAGCCGATACTCCTGAAATTCAATCTTTCCTGAAATTATTCAATGATTGGCTGCCGGATTTTATGATTGATAATCACACAACAAACGGAGCTGATTATCAATATCATGTTACTTACGGAATTGAAACTCATCAGAATATTGATCGTGGTTTAGTTAATTGGATTAACAGCAAATATCTTCCTTATCTTACAAATAAAGTTGAGTCAGATGGTTTTATAATTGGTCCTTACATGGAATTTAAAGATGGAACAATTGAATCGGGAATTTTAGATTTACCTTCTCCACCAAGATTATCGCATGGTTATTGTGCAGTACAGAATCGTGTTTGTCTTTTAGTAGAAACACACAGCTTAAAGCCGTTTAATAACAGGGTGTTTTCAACCAAATCAATGATGACTCACACACTTGAATTTGTTAATGAGAATTCTCGTGAACTGATTGAACTAAACAAACAAGCTGATAAGAATCCTGTAAAAAATTATCTGATTAACAAAAAGAAATTTCCACTCGTGCTTGTGAGCAATGGTAAGTTTGATAAATTTATTTTCAAAGGATTTGAATGGTATGATGAATACAGTGAGATAACCGGTTCAACAGTCCGAAAATACACTAACAAGCCAATCGAGATTGAAATTCCGATTTTCAATCAAGCGAAATCATTAAAGAAAATATTTGTTCCGAAAGCCTATCTCATTCCTCAGGAGTTTCAGAGTATAATTAAAATTTTAGATTATCATCAGATAAAATATTCACAACTTCAGAGCAGCAAAAAAATTAAAGTTGAGCGATATCGTTTCAGTAATGTTGCATTCGCTCCGAGACCTTACGAAGGAAGACAGCTTCCATCTTTCAGCACAATATGTTTTGAAGAAGAAGTAACGCTTCCGAAGGGAACATATTTTGTTCCGACAAATCAGAGAGCTTTGAGAGTTATTGTTAATCTGCTCGAACCAGATGCACCTGATTCTTTTGTGCATTGGGGATTTTTCAATGCGTTCTTCGAAAGGAAAGAATATGCTGAAGCTTATGTAATGGAACCTTTTGCTAAGATGATGATTGAAAATAATCAGACACTAAGCAATGAATTTTATAAAAGACTTGAATCAGATGAAAAATTCAGAAACGATCCTTTGGGAAGATTGGATTTCTTCTACCGAAAATCTCCGTTCTTTGATCAGGGAGAAAATGTCTATCCTATAATGCGATTGAAAGACGAAAAGATATAATGGAAATGTCAGTTATTGAATGTTATGAACTTATTACTATTTTTGTTTAAGTACAGAAACCGCAGATGAGAATAATGATTAGCAAAAAACATGTTTCGAATGAAACTGATAAAAATGTTTAATATTGTTTACAAGCAGTTAAATGATAAAATTTACTTTGTCAAAACTTTATTTATAATCCAGGCAACAAATAATTTCAGGAGGAAGTTATGCTTACGATACTTTGCGTTTCCAGTTATGAAAAAGGTCACGACTTTATGAAAGAAGCCAAAGCTCAGGGCTGCAGGGTTTTGCTTCTTACATCAAAGAGTCTTGAGAATGCTGATTGGCCGCGCGAAAGCATTGATGAAATTTTTTATATACCTGATAAGAATAAAGACTGGAATATGAAAGATGTTATTTATGGTGTTAGCTATCTTGCACGCACAGAACAAATTGATAGAATTGTTGCTCTTGATGATTTTGATGTTGAAAGAGCTGCTGCACTCAGAGAACATCTTCGTGTTGGTGGAATGGGTGATACAACTGCAAGATATTTTCGTGATAAACTTGCAATGCGTATGCGTGCAAGAGAAATGAATATTCCTGTACCTGATTTTGTCCATGTTCTTAACTATCAGAAAATACGCGATTTCATAACTAAAGTTCCTTTTCCTTATATGGTTAAACCCAGATTGCTTGCAGGTTCTTATGGATTGAAAAAAGTTAATAATGAACAGGAGCTTTGGGAAAGAATTAATTTTCTTGGCGATGAACAATCATTTTTCTTGATTGAGAAATTTGTTCCGGGAAGTATTTATCATGTTGATTCGATTGTTTATGATTATGAAATTAAATATGCAGTTGCAAGCAAATACGGCACACCTCCTTTTGAAGTTGCTCATCAGGGAAGAGTATTTACAAGCCGGACATTAAATCCGAATGATAAAAAAACTCAGGAAGTACTTGAACTAAACAATAAGCTTTTAAAAGCACTTGGTCTAAAACAAGGCGTATCACATTCAGAATATATTGAATCATCTGAAGATGGAAAATTTTATTTTCTCGAAACATCAGCCCGTGTTGGTGGAGCAAATCTTTCTGTACTTGTTGAAGCTGCAACAGGAATAAATCTTTGGAGAGAATGGGCAAAGATTGAAATATTAAATGGTGAAAAGGATTATCAACTTCCGACTCCAAAAAATTACTTTGCAGGAATAATTACTTCCCTTGCAAAACAGCAATGGCCGGATTTATCAGTCTATAACGATCCGGAAGTTTACTGGAGACTAAAGAAAGAGTATCACGCTGGAATAATTGTTACATCGCCTGATGAAAAACGACGGGATGAACTAGTTGAACAATACACGCAAAGATTTTATAACGATTTTTTTGCAACGGCTAAAATGGGCGAAAGACCAAGTGATTGAAAGATTATCTGATTGTAAAATTAATGTAAACGTACATTTCTCTCTTTCAGATAGCAGTAATCTTGTTTAATATTACTTTCGTGATAAATAAATACTCACAGAGCTTTATCTGATTACATATCTTAAATCTGCTAAGCAGTTAAGCAAAAATTTTTCAAACAAAAAAGAAATTCAAAATGGAAATACTGGTTAACAC
>JAIMAZ010000287.1 GCA_023511695.1 Ignavibacterium sp. | reverse complement strand
ATTCGAACTCTTCCGGCAGCGTGAATAAAATCACCATCACCAATATAAATAGCAACGTGGGTTATTCTCTCTTTTTTTTCTCCATTTGCTTTTGTTCCAAAGAAAAGAAGATCACCCGCTTGCAGATTTTCCCATCCATTTTTCGTATCAAGCAATTCACCTGTGTGAACCTGTTGTGAAGCATCTCTTGGCAGAATTATTCCGTTCAAAAAATAAACTGTTTTTGTAAATCCGCTGCAATCCATTCCTTTTGATGAAGTTCCGCCCCACAGATAAGGAACACCCATAAATCTGTAAGCAGTTTGTAAAATTTTTTCACCATCAGGATTTAATGATTGATACCATTGAGAAAATTTTTGAGATTCATTCTTATGCACGAAAGCAATTCGTTTATCGGGAAATTCAACCTGGTAAAATTCTTTTTCTTCAGAAATTAATTTTAAAAGATTTCCCGCAACCAAATCAGAAATGTGCTGTGAGTTTAATTCAGCTTTTTCATAAGCCCAGCCGAATTCATTCAGGTAAATAATTTTTTCGGATGATTTCCATTCATTCCATTGCTCTTCATTCATCAATTGAAATCCATCATCGTCTAACCAGGAAAGATATCCGTCCGGAGTTTGAACAAGATAAAATCCCCATTGACCTTCCTTTAAAACTTTTATCGGAGTTCCAAGTAACGATTGAGTTGAAAGTTCCGCCGGATGATCGGGATTTGTTCTTATGTTAGAGACAGAAAGATTTATTATTCCGTAAATTTTATCTCCTAATTCTTTTGCAGGCAATAACTGAATTTTATCTTCAAACTTGATTGCTTCGCCATCTAAAGTTCTGATGAGATATTCTTTAGCTTCAGGAAGATTTGTTTCTCCTTTGATTATAATTTTATTTGCCGGCTGCTCTGCTTCGATATTGAAAACAGCTACTCTTTTATCAGGTGCAAACTTTTCTTTGGTTTCTCTGATTATAGTTTTTGCTTTTTCCATATTCGGATTCACCTGTGAAAAAATAATATTTGAAAGTATGATTAAAACAGAAATTATCAACGAAATATTTTTCATAAACTATTTCCTCTGTAATTATTTAGGTTTGGTGTATTCAACATCCATATGATAGTCCCACTTATCAAAATATAAATTTCCTCCTCGCCATTCTAATTCGCCACGCTGGAAATCAACGGTTTCACTTCTTGGAAAAATTTTTGCCGGGAAAAGAGGAGTTGAATAATCATCATTAATGATTAAATGGTAAGAATCAATACTGCCAAAAAAGAAATATTTTTCATCTTCGATTTCGGAATCAACTAAACCAAATGACTGATCAACAGGCAGCCAGCCATAGCCTTCAAAATAAATTTCACACCAGTCGTGCAGATTAACTTCACCCGGATGAAGCATCCAGCCGCTTTGCCATTTAGCAGGGATTCCGTTGTATCTGCAAAGTGTCATAAACAAAAGTGTTTTTATGCCGCAATCACCATGTTTTCTGTCAATACAATACTCTGAGATATTTTCAATTGTCGAATACTCTCTTGCACCAGCCCAAGGTATGTTTGTTGAAATCCAGGTAAATATTTTTTTAGCAATTAAGTATGGATTTGATTCGTCACCCACAATTTCTTTTGAGAGTTTTTTAATCTTATCAGAAAAAACAATGTGTGGAGGTCTTTCTGCAGTAAATGTTTTATATAAACCTGAATTTTTATTGTAGGGTTTTATCAGGTTTGGTTCAATAAAATTAACCTCAGCGAAGTTTGTTACTTCAATCGCAATATTAAAAACCGTTGGTTGATCTTTCTGTGCAACTTTTTCAAAATAAATTGTTCGCTGAAGATTGTCATTGCTTGCAATTATGTATTCATCAGAATTAACAGCAAGTAATTTTATGTTTTGCTGTCGGTTATGCCCTTCTCTTGGATAAGGCAGCCAACATCTTACAACTTCGCCGTGAGGTACTGCATTTGCATTTAAAGTAACAGTATAATTCAATCTGAATGTAATTGGCTTAACTAAACTCTCCTGAGAATTGGCAGATTCTTCTAAAACTTCTGGAACATATTGCTCAAGGAATTCATCAAGTGCATCTTTTTTATATCCATCAACAATTTCTTTTTGTTTCTTTGCTTCTTTATTTATTCTGAAAAGATTTGAAGCAGCTCTTGCAAAGTACCATTTCTTACCATCAATAACTTTGTATTCAAGCGAACCATCATCTTCCCATTTTTTTAGATCTCTTTCATCAGCATTTGGATAGTATTTTCTGATAAACTTTAAAACATCATCAGCAGTTTTGTTAAAATCTTTTCTGATTCTATCAAGTCTTTCCTTCTCAAATTGCAAATCAAAAATTTCCTTATAAGATAAATTGCCGGAATTTATTTTTTCATCAATCAACTCAGAAGCTTTTTTAAATTCTCCGGAGTTTATCAATCTATTTAATTCCGGATATCTGGTTTGTGCCTCAATCAAAAGTGTCATAAGAATGGATAATAAAAAATATTTCATATTTGCTCCTGAAAAGTATTTAATCTGAGTTGGACAAAACAAATTCAGAATTACTTTATAAAAATAAGTAAGCAAGAAACATATTTCATCTTATTCCTCAGAATAATTTAATGAATCTTTGCACAATTATTTTCAATCTGTCTTTTAAATTCTACAATCAAACTTCTTGAGTTAAAATTATCATAATCAAATAATCTTTCATATTTTTCACAAAACAAAATCAAACTTCTTTTGGAGCTACTATGAAACCTTCCGAACGGCTTATCTCTCTTGATGTTTTCAGGGGAATTACAATTATGGGAATGATATTGGTTAACAATCCCGGCACCTGGAGCGCTGTATATCCTCAATTGCTTCACGCGGAATGGCATGGGTGTACTTTTACAGATTTGATTTTCCCATTCTTCCTTTTCATAGTTGGTGTAGCAATTTCATATTCGCTAACCAAGCGAAAAGCTCAGGGCGGAAGTATGAAATCG
This sequence comes from Ignavibacterium sp., assembly GCA_023511695.1. Taxonomy (GTDB): domain Bacteria; phylum Bacteroidota; class Ignavibacteria; order Ignavibacteriales; family Ignavibacteriaceae; genus Ignavibacterium. The sequence goes on along the minus strand of JAIMAZ010000287.1, from coordinate 935 downwards.
CTTTACCTGAATATTATCAGAAGAACTGTAATATTGTTTTTGCTTGGTATAATCTTAAACGGATTTCCATTCGGCTTGTTGTTTGGTCATCAATTCTCGTGGGAGACTTTAAGAATTCCCGGCGTTCTTCAGAGAATTGCGATTGTTTACTGCGTTGCTGCATTTCTGTTTCTGACTACTTCAACTAAATTTCAATATTGGTTTACTGCTGCAATATTAATTCTTTATGCTGCTGTTATGAGTTTTATTCCTGTGCCGGGAGTTGGTTATGCTAATTTTGAACCAGGGAAAAATTTATCTGCGTGGATTGATCAACTTATTCTTGGTTCACATGTCTGGAGCGGTACAAAGCTTTGGGATCCTGAAGGAATTCTTTCAACAATTCCTGCAATCGGTTCTGCAATGCTTGGAATTTTTACGGGCAACTGGTTAAGAAGTGAAAATGATCAGAAGGAAAAGGTTGTTTACTTATTCATCTGGGCAAATGTTCTTATGCTTGCAGGATGGATATGGAGTTTCTGGTTTCCGTTAAATAAAAATCTCTGGACAAGTTCATATGTTCTCTGGACAGCAGGACTCGCTTTACATTTTCTTGGTTTCTGCTACTGGTTTATTGATGTAAAAAAAATCACCTGGTGGACTAAACCATTTCTTGTTTACGGTATGAATGCAATAACAGTTTTTTTCCTTTCAGGTATAGTTGGAAGAATTATGTATATGGTTAAATGGACAACTGCAGATGGAAAAGAGTTTACAATTAAATCGTATTTGTTTGAAACTTTCTTCCTTTCATGGCTTGAACCAATTAACGCTTCGCTTGGCTGGGCAATATTTTATATTTTATTCTGGCTTGGATTAATGTGGATTCTATACGCAAAAAAAATTTTTATAAAAGTATAAAAAAACTTTCTACCGATAAAAGTTTACTTGTTTGT